>CAYRPR010000072.1:0-8208 GCA_964425945.1 uncultured Verrucomicrobiota bacterium
TGCGTCAACAGCGATCCGGGGGAACTGACGTTGATCGTCAGGTTGCTGATCAGCGGAACCTCCACGTCGTCGTCCAGCACGGCGAGGAATCCCGCCTGCGCCATGCGGACGATCGCGCCGTCATCCGGCCGGTCATCATCGTTGTCGACCATTGTCAGCAGGACCGGATTGTTTCCACCGTTGAACAGGTCGTCGATCTCCGCGGCGTTGAACGCGCCATTGGCGAAAGTCCAGACGTTGGTGGTCGACGCGTTGGTGTAGTTGGCCGAGCTCGCCCCCAGATCGAAGTTCGCATAATCGTCCGTGTAGATATCGCCCAGACGGAAATTCAACACGCTGTTGGTCGTGCCGACGGTATCGCGGCTGATACCCGAATGCGTGTCGATGACGCCGAAGGCGAACTGCAGGCCGTAGTCCGCCGGATTGGCCAGCTCGGCGTCGGTGACCGCCCACACCGTGTTCGTCAGTGTGCCGGTGCGGCGAGACGTGCCGCGGATGGTGCCGTCGAGGTGGACGCCGTTGGTCGTCACGAAGAACGGGCGATTGGCCGCACCCGCCTGCGTGCTGTGGTTGATATTGGTCAGGCGCGGCGGGATCATATCGTTGTCGATCACATGCAGGACGCCGAACACCGCATTGGTCACCCCCAATGAGTCGTTCGGCCGGTCGGCATCGCGATCGATCATCGTGGCCATGATGTCGACATAATTGGTTCCGTCGCCATGGAGATCGCCGATCTGGTTGTATTCAAATTCAGTAAACCGCCACAGGCTGGTCGCGGTCGACGCGATGGTATCGGCACTGCTCATCGCCGCCTGATAGCGATCCGTGTTGTTCGTGATCACGTCCGGGATGCTGATATGCATGTTGGTCCCGTCGAACGTCGTTCCGCGATGGATGCCGCTCGGATCGTCGTACGCGCGAAAACTGATATACATCGGACTGTCCACGGAAACCTGCGCCAACTGGCGGTCGGTGACCTGGAGTACGGTGCGCCGCGCATTGAACTGGAAGTTGTCAAACCGGTTGTTGCCGCCGCCGGTCACGCCGTCCACGCCGAACGTGATGCGGATCGAAACTGTTTCGGCGTCATTCATTTCCGTCACAGACGTGAAGTTAAAGTTGTTCAGGGCGAGCGCGGTGCCCGACACATTCGTCGCCGTCCAGTTGCTTTGCCACACGGTATAAGCGCCGCCATCGACGGCGTACTCGACGATATTGCTGTTGTAACCGGTGTCGGAACGACGCGCGGCAAAGGTCATGATCAGGTTCTGATGGCCGGCCATGCCCACATCGAATTGGATGTACGTACCGATATTCCCGCCGCCCTGCACGGTCAGATCGTCGCCGGCCGCGTCACCGGCCACCGCGTTGACACTGGTGCCGGCGTTGTGGTTGGTCGATGTCAGGCTGTTCGCGGCCGCCCCCGCGCCGTGACTGACCGCGAACCGGTCGCCGGAATCATTGAAGTTCCAGCCGGCGAGCAGATTGGTGAAGCCGGCGCCGGCCGTGACGTATGTATTCGTCGCCACAATGGACAGCGCCGCGGGAACCGGCGGATCCGAATCGTCGTCGATGACAATGAATTCCAAGGGCTGATTGCTGGTGATGGCACGGTCGACGGACACCGTCTGGATGCCGCCCATCGCGCTGTTCAACGTGGTAAAGCCGCGATCGCGATCCTCGTCCTGCGAGCTGACGGTCAGCGTCCACGTTCCCAGGGCAAAATCATCGAAGTTATCGATCGGAATGGTGACGTTGTGGGTGACGGCGGTCACGCGTATGTCCGCGTTGTTTCCGTACAATTCCTCCGGCGAATGAATGATGTTCATGTCGAAATCCAGCGGCGAATTCGGGGGCGTGAGATCCCAGTTCGGGCTGGTGTTCCCCTGGAACGAGCCGATGTTCGTGGACAGGTTCGCGTTGGTCAGAAAGACGCCGGACGGGTCGTACCACTCGTAGGCGAACGTCACGTTGTTGTTCACGAAGAGGTCGGCGTCGGTCACCGTCAGGTCGTTTGTCGCGCCGAAGGTATAGTTGGTGCCCACAAACAACAGCGTGGCCTCCGGTCCGACCGGGTCGTCGTCATACACGTTGAACGCGATCGGCGAGCCATCCTCGAAGTACTGGTTGTTGATGCGATACGCCTCATTCGACGTGATGGCGCTCCAGCGGATGTAATGGGTCCCGATCTGGATGTTGGTGGACACCACGGTACTGAGCGTCTCGTTGCTGGCCACGAGCGTCCGGCCGAGTCCGTCATACTCGAAACTGCCGAAGGACTGGTTGTTGGCCACGATGCCGCCGCTGTTGTTCACGACGTCGAAATCCGGGATGAAGTACGGGCTCGATGACGAGTCGCTCCGGACGCCGAACAGGTCATAGAACTCGACGGTAAGCGGGAAGTTGCTCGAATTGAGCAGGGCGTCGGACACGAAATTGGTCACGGCGGCGTGGAAAACGGCGTTGGTCACGACCGGATACGTCTGCACCGCGTCCACCCCGCACATCAGGTCGGCCCACGTGCGCGCGATGCGCACGTCATCCCAGATCACCACGCCCGGATTCACCGTGCTTTCACCGGTGCCGCCGTTGATTCCGTCGCCGTTCTGCGTGACCAGCGAGAATCGGTTGAGCTGATTGATCGTGCCCGGCACCGTGATATTGATATCCCAGGTCGTCGGTTCCGTTTCGTTCGGCTGGGTGCCGGATGAAAACCCCTTGACCCGCAGGTTCTGCGTCGCGAAATCGTATCGCGCGATCAGCAGATAGTCCGTGTTGTTGAACAGGTTCCAACTGGAGGAGAAATGCGCGTTGTCGTTCGGATCGCGAACGCTCAGCCGTTGCGAAGCGTCACTGCCGGACACCTTGCCCACCCAGATCTTGGGCGAACCGCCGTCGCCCATGCGGAATCCGGCTCGGCGACCGTCTCCGCCGGTATTGCCAATGTTGATCTTACTGCTGAAATACACGACGCCACTCGTGATGGCCGGGAAACTGCGCCAGGCTTCGCGGAATGCGTTGTTCTCGAAATTGACCTCCCACGTGTTGATCTGCGCCTTCTGTCCGCCCCCGTTGCAGTAGTAGTCGAAAGTGCCGATACTACCCGACGATATGAACAGTTCCGGCTGAGTGGTATTGCGCGTCCATGATCCCGACCAACCCGTCCCGCCGCTCTTGCCGTGCAACACGTCGGACACCGTGTTGTTGAAAGTGTCATAGGTGACATCGAACGCCGTGCCGGTGACGTTCAACGTCACCACGACATCGATGGCGCCGGCGCTGTCCGCGTAGATTGTGTTGGTAGCGTAGTAGGTGCCGGGGGGGAGTGTGATCGACTCGACCCGCATCGTGCTGATCTGACTCTCACTGCCGTTCAGGCTGTGCGGGTCCGGCGCCGCCGACAGCCATCCGCTCGCGGTTCCATAGGTGATGATGTTCGTATAGGTCAACGCGCCGCCGCCGAGGTTGGTGACGGTGACCGTCTGGAAGTCCGGTGACGGATTGGCCAGCACGTTCGCGTTGAATACCAGGGTGGTCGGTGCGGCGTAGATCACACCGTCCGGGTCCAGGATCACATCGAAGGTCATGATCGTGCTGTTCGAAAGTATGACCGAATCGAGGGTCGCCAGGCCGTTCGAGTTCACCGCGCTCCATCGCATGGTGTAGACGCCCGACACGGCATTATCGATCGTGGTGCCGCTGTGCGACAGATTGGTCAGGATCAGGAGCCGTCCGTCGTCCTCGAACGCATGCTGGGCGAATACCTGGTTGGTCAGGATCTGGATGCCGATCGAATTCCAGAGGTCGAAATTGGGCTGGAAGAACGGATTCGCCGTCTCGGTGTAGTTGAGCCCGGCCACGTCGAATAGAGTCAGTTCCACCGGGAACGTCCCGTTCCGGATATGGGTCGTGTTGACCGGATTGCCCTCGTTGACTTCGTACTCGACCGCCACCGGGTACGTATTGGGCCGATTCATCAGGTTCGGCCAATTGGTGGCGACACGCAGTTCGTCGAAATGCGTCTCGCCGTTCCATCCGGAGGTCGTGGCGCCCGATGCCAGGCGGACGCCGTCTATGCGCGTGATGGCCGGGTTGGTCACCTGAACCATGTACGCCGGCTCCGCGCTCGGTATATCCTCATGGACGAAATAATACCGGCCGGCCCAGATGCCCGTGTCGAAGTCGTATCGACCGATCAGCAGGACATTCGTCGCCGCGGGGAAGGAATTGACGGCCCCATGCGTGATACCGTTGCCGCCGCTCGATACGCCGAAGATATCGTCGTTGCCGGATCCGCCGCGCTCGCCGACGAAAGTTACTTCCGAGCCGCCGTTGAAGAAGCTGATGCCGCTGAACTTGCCGTCCGTCGCGCCTTCGTTGAACTGGCGACGATACAGGGCCGCCACATAGACCTGGCCGTTGGTCACCGGCTCCATGTATCGGAACGCCGTATACGTGGTCGTGTTGCTCGTCTTCAACACCATCCGATTGCCGTGCTCATCCGGCCAGACGGGCTGGAACGCGGGGAAGTCGCCGGCATCGATCACCACATCCGCCGGCGCGTTCGGCGCGGTCGCCGACCAGGCGTTGGTCCAGCCGTTGCCGCCGGCCAGTCCGCTCAACGGCACGCTGTTCGTGTAGGCAAACGGATCGACGATCTCCCATGCGTTATACGTCCCCGTGGAATCATCGTCGGTCAGGCCCGGCGAATAGTGATCGTTGTTGACGGAATAGAACTTGTAATAGTGGTCCGAACCTGTCGAGACCACATGCTCGCGCGCCGATCCCGAACCGTTGAAGATGACCGTCGCGCCATCGATCGTATCGCCCGCGCTGTACGCCACCCCCTGCGTTGGATCGGTTGCGATGGCCGATGTCTTGTGCAGGATCAGCACGTTCGGATACGAGCCGTGCGCCGTCCACGCGAGCCGGATCATCTCGTTGCCGTCCGCCGTGGCCGTCGCGGCGGTCGGATCGTCGATCTCGTCGATCGTGACGATGACCTGGAATGACTGCGGGCTGTTGTAGGCCTCGTTCACACCCTCCCCGGTTCCCGTAATCGTGACCACACCGGTATGCACGCCGACCGGCAGGCCGGTGAGATCGTAGGCGATCGTGTGCGACTCGGTGCCGGACGCCGCGAGATTCGTGGCTGTGCCCGGCGTGATGACCATCCAATCCACGTTGGTTGTAATCACATACGACAGCAGGCCGCCGCCATTGTTGGTGACGGCGAAGGAATCGTTTGCGGGATTCGACCCCAGCACCGCGCTCGGCTCGATATCGCCGGTATCCAGGCCGATGAGCGGCAACTGGACGATCTCGCCGAAGACCTCCACATCATCCACGCGGAAATCGCCTCCACCGCCACCCCAGCCGTCCATCTGGATGAACGCGTTGGTCAGCGCATCGTATCCGCTGATCGATACGTCCTTGGTCACCGTCGTATCCTGCGCCAGCGTCTCGGATAGTTCGGAGCTGCCGTTGATCCGGATGCCGACGTCGGTGGGGCCCGTGCCGGTGCGGCGCCACAACAGTTTGATGCTGTTGATGGAGAACACCCAACCGCCATCGGCTTCGATCGTGAAGTTGAAATTCTTTGCGCTGGCCTGATCGCCGGCCGTCCAGCTCGACCCCTGGGCGTAGGGCACGCCGCTGGGACCGGTCCACGTACCGCTCTGCGCCGTGCCGTAGCCCAACGATCCGGAAGAAATGGCAAAATCGGTTGCGGAGATGTTCGCCAGCACGTTGGACGGATTCGGCACTTCGCCCGTGAACGGGAACCAGACCATCGGGGTTTCTGGCGCCTCATACGAGAGGACGAGATTGCCGGAATTCTCGGACAGGCTCCACGTGCCAGCGAACGCCGGCGTGAAATCGGTGGTATCGAGCACAAACTTGTCGACATCGAAACCGCCGTCGATGGAGCCGGCCGAAATGATCGTCCACGAGTAGTCCTGCAAGGCATTCCAGCCGGTCGGCGTACCGGACATCGAGTCGATGCGGATCGTAAACGGGTTGCCCGACGTGGCGTCGATGGTGATCGTGCCCGTTCCGTTGCTCACCGTGATGACATCCCACTGGTCGCCGGGCGTTCCGGCCACATTGGCTATTTCCCACACATACTCCCCGTCTTCCTCCAGAACGAGGTAATCCACCTGCAGATTGGTCACACTCTGACCGGGCGAGACCGTGCCGAACACGACCAGCGTACCCAGCGGCCCGCGTCCGCCCAGCGTCGCCCCGGTCGAAATGGTCGTGGTCGTATTGGTCATCGGCCCGTTCACGATCAGCGTCCCCTCGCCCACGGTCGTCGCACCGCTGTGCGTGTTCGTTCCGGTAAAGGTGATCGCGCCACTGCCGGACTTGGTCAACGTTCCGCTCCCGCTCATATCGCCGGCGTACGTTCCGCTCGCGCCCTGGGTGAAGATCACCGCGGCATTGTTGACCACGTTCCCCTGGATGCCGTCCGTAGTGCCTTCGAGAATGCCCGCGCTGACCGTCGTGCCGCCGGAATAGGTGTTCACGCCGGTCAAAATCAACTTGCCCGCGCCCGATTTGGTGAGACCGCCGTTGGATACGACGCCGCTCATCGTGTTCGTAGTCGGGATATCGAGCGAACGTGTGCCGCCGTTCAGATCGACCGTGCCGGAGAAAGTCAGATCCCCGCCGCCCGCATGGCCCAGCGTGACGCCGCCGTTGATTTGCATGTTCTTGGCGATCGTCCGGTTCGCGCTGCTGCTCGACCGGTAGGTGGTGCCGTTCTCCATGACGAGCGTACCACCGGACGGCAGGGTATCCGAGTTGCCGGTGTTCTGCCGGATTTCGCCCTGCTGAAGCACAATGCTCCCCGTCAACCCGGATGCCGGTCGTATCTCGAATACGCTGGATCCGCTCTTGTGGATGGCGCCGTCGCCGGACGTCTTGCTGCCCGTCAGTTCGCCCGCGGTCATGTTCAATGCCACGGTATTGGTGATGTACAGGGTGGACGAACCGGCGTCCACCGTGCCGCGCGTGTCGATACCGCCGGACGTTATCACGATGCGCGCGTCCTGGCCCAGTGTGATATCGCCGGGCCATACCGTCCGACCCGAGGACGTCTTGCGCACGGCCCCGTACGCCGAATTGGTTCCGGTCCCATAGAGGTTCAACGGCACCGGCCGAAGCGTGGCCGAGCCATAGTTCAACTCCAGCGTCGCGTTGGTCCCGATGGTCACGCCGCCGGACCCCATCGCGTTCGTGTGTCCCTCCAGACGCAGGCGCCCCTTCTCGGCGATGATGAAACCGCTGAAGGTGTTGTTGTTGCTGATGATCAGGAGATCGTTCTGTTTGATGGCGAAGCCGCCCGAGCCCGTCACGGGGCCGAAGATACGCACGCCTTTGTTGTTGTTGCCCCAGATGTCGATCCAGTTGCCGTTGTTCGTGATCGTATTATGAAACGTCAGATCGCCGGCCACGGGATTGAATTCGGTGGCTTTGCCCAGCTCGATGGGTACATTGAACGTGTAGGTGCCCGACCCGTTGGGACTGGTCGCCTCGATCTTTGCGTTCCCGCTTCCGCCGTCCATGTGCAGATAAGCCCCGCCGCTCTGCGCGAAGGTCCGGCTGGTGCTGTTGCTGAAGCGCATCTGATGGATATGGTGCCGCGTACCGCCCGCCGCGTTGACCGTCATGGTGGGCTGATTGTTGTTGTTGAACAGGACGATGTTGTGGGTCTTCGACCCATCGCGATGCCACTCGTTGAAGACGAGGTCTTCGCGCTGGATATCCCATCCGTCGTCAAACCGGTGCCACCGGTTTTCGGATGAATCCACCCAGAATCCGGAGGAGGCCGCGGATCGCCACGTGACGGTATTCTGCGCGGATGAGCATAACGGCATCGCGAGAACGGCGAGGCATGCCCACGCGATCCATCTACTCGTATGGCTGTGTAATCGCATTATTCCACCAACCGGATTCGATAGTGACGCAGATCGCCCTCGAAACCGCCCGGCACTTCCGCGTCCGTGACATCACTGGTCGCGGTGACGTGTTCCGGCAACGCCGTGAACACCGGGCTGAGGGACAGATCATTGGTCGTAAACTGGATTTCGTACGCGCGATCCGCGATGGAGTTCCATCGGATCATCACATTGGTATCCGATACCGGCCGGATCGAGGTGATGGCGAGGAAGGAGGATTCGTCATGCGGGTCGGTTCCGGCCC
>CAYRPR010000073.1:0-8184 GCA_964425945.1 uncultured Verrucomicrobiota bacterium
GCACCGCGGGCATCGCCTACCGCTCCGACCGTATCGACGAGATCGAGGCCACCTGGGCCGTATTTGACCGGGAGGATCTGCGGGGACGCATGACCATGCTCAACGACATGCGCGAAACCGTCGGCGCCGCGCTCAAGTTCCTCGGCTACAGCCTGAACACCACCGACGAAGCTGAATTGGCCGAAGCCCGCGATGTCGTCATCCGCTGGAAGAAGAATCTCGCCAAGTTCGAGAACGAACAGTACAAGAACGGCCTCGCTTCCGGCGAATTTCTCCTCGTCCACGGATACAACGGCGACATCATGCAGGTCATCGAGGAGAACGAGGACATCGTGTACGTGATCCCCGAGGAAGGCGTGTCCATCGCGCTCGATGAAATGGTAATCCCCGTTGGCGCGCGACAGGTCGAACTGGCCCATGCCTTCATCAATTTTCTGCACGAACCGGAGGTCGCCGCGGAGAATACCGACTACGTGTACTTCCTCTGTCCCAACACGGCCGCTTATGAGCTGATGGACGAGGAACTGCTCGAGGATCCCGCCATCGCCCTGCCGCCGGAACTGCTTGCGAAGAGCGAAGTCATCCGCGACCTTGGCGAGGACAACGCGAAGTACATCCGCATCTGGGACCAGGTCAAGGCGTCGGAGTAAGGGAAGATAGTGTTCAGTGTTCAGTGTTCAGTGTTCAGTCCGGCCTCTGACCGCGCTCAGCGTTTTCAGCCACGTGAAAGCCGAGCGATCCATCTCCTGCGGCTGGTCCCGCACGTGCGGGGCAGTCGACGCGCCCAAGTGCCCGGTTTCACAGACAAGTGTGCAGTCGGACTGAATACCGACACCTGAACACTGTAAACTGCGCGGCGTTCAGGCCGCGCCGCCCGCCAATTGCCCGCAGGCTGCACCGATTTCGACGCCGCGCTCCACGCGCACCGTGCAGGGCACGCCGTGTTCCTGCAGGACTGCCTGGAAATTCAACACGCGTTTCCGGTCCGACCGGCCCAGCGGCGTGCCGGGCACGGGGTTCCAGGGAATCAGGTTGACGTGACACAACAGCGTGGGCTTGCCTTCCGGGCGCAAGAGTTTCGAGAGCGCCAACGCCTGTTCAGGGAAATCGTTCTTCTCCTTGAGCAATACGTATTCAAACGACACCCGCCGTCGGGTCTTCACCGTGTAGGTTCTTGTCGCCTCGATCAAGTCGGCAATCGGATACCGCTTGTTCACGGGCATCATGTCACTGCGCAGATCGTCATCCGGCGCGTGCAGGGAGATCGCCAGATTGATCGGCAGATCCTCATCGGCCAGGCGCAGGATGCCCGGTACCAGGCCGACCGTCGACACGGTGAAATTCCGCGCGCCCATGTTGAATCCCGCCGCGTCGTGCAGGCGAGCCACGGCGTCCCACCAGTGGTCGTAGTTGTTGAACGGTTCGCCCATCCCCATGAATACGACGTTGGTCAGGCTCCGGGCGGCGTCGACCGATCGCAGTTCCCGCGCCGCCCACAGCACCTGTTCGATGATCTGGCCGGAGGTAAGATCGTGGATATGACCCAGTTTCGCCGTCGCGCAGAATGTGCAGGCCATCGGACAACCGGACTGCGATGACACGCACACGGTGGCCCGGTCCGGATAGATCATCAGCACCGACTCGACCGGCGATCCGTCCGGCATGGCGAACAGCGCCTTGCGCGTCATTCCCTCGTCGCCGGTGATCACGCGGGCGACGTGGAGATTACCGATCGCCGTCTCGCGCGTGAGGCGCTCGCGCAGGCCCTTCGAGATATCCGTCATATTCGACGGATCCGGCTGATTATGAACATACAGTTGCTGATAGATCTGGCGCGCGCGATAGGCCGGTTCTCCCCACTCGCGCAACAGCGCCTCCAATTGCGCCAGGGTCAAGTCGTATAGACTGGTCCGTTCTTTACTCATGGTCTGCTATCCTTTACATTATACTCAATCTTTGAAGAACCCATCTCAAAATGAGTCGGGCGCCCGGTGAGGGCACCGGGCCTACAACACATATCCGATTGTAGGCCGCGCGCCCCCGCGCGGCGCAGTATATGAAAGGAATCCGACCATGACGAATATGAAGGTCATGAGTGTGGCGTTCGCAATGAACGCGATGATCCCGGCGCCTCATACCTGTCTCGGCCGGAATATCTCGCCGCAGCTGGCCTGGAGTCCGGCGCCGCCGGGAGCGAAAAGCCTGGCCGTGATCTGCCACGATCCGGACGCGCCGGTTGGAGACTGGTCGCACTGGGTTCTGTTCAACCTGCCGCCCGATACGCACGAATTGTCGGACGGTGTCCCCGCGATGCCGAGACTTCCGAATGGCGCGATTCAGGGCCTGAACGATTTCGGGCGTCAGGGATACGGCGGCCCCTGCCCGCCACCGGGACATACGCATCGATACTTCTTCCAGGTTTTTGCGCTCGACCGTGTGCTGGACTTGGATCCGAAATGTTCGAGGGCGGATGTCCTCCGTGCGATGGACGGCCATATCCTCGCCCAGGGCGAATTGGTCGGCACGTTCAAGCGGTGACCACCTGTACGTGGAAGCGGCATCTTGCGCTTCAGTAAGAAGGCGGCGGGACGCCGTCTCTACTCTGTCTCCGCGCACAGGCGGCGTAATTCATCCATTAATTCCGCCGAACGCGTGTCGGCGGGCATGTGTTCCACCCACGGTGCCAGCGCGTCCGCGGCGTCGCACACGCGCCCGGACCGGGCCAGGCTCAACGCCAGATTATACTGCGCGTTCGGATAAGCCGGTCGCAGGGCCACCGTACGCTGAAACGCCTGCGCCGCCTCGTCAAATCGATCCATCGCGTACAGCGCACTGCCTTCCGCATGATACAATTCCGCGCTGATCGGATCGATGCGCAAGCCTCGACGCGCCAGGTCCAGCGCCTCGGCGGATCGCCCCGCCGCCAACACCTGTACGGACGCGTTGTAATGGTCAAACGGCCGCAGATCGCGGCCCGGGAACGGATAAACAACCAGCACAGCGGCGGGGATCAACCACAGCGCCCGGCGCCACCGGAGCTTCCAGATGATCCACGGCGACGACAGGCCGGCCGCGCCCAGCGCCGCCATGACCGGGATGAACGTCAGGCGATATCGCGCGGTGATGAAGAACATCACCAGGGATGCCATACCCGCCAACAGCACCGCCTTTGGCATCGCCGCATTGCGGGCAAACAACAGCCCGATCAGTCCCAGCAGTCCGAACCAGAGGAACCCGGGCCAGAACCGCGACAGGAACACGCCGTCGGTCAATCGCAGTTGTTCCAGCAGGCGCAGATCATCCACGTCCCGATGATTCCAGAACAGCGCGGCCTTCTTTATTGTAAGTCCAATGGCTCGCGCCGGGTGTTGACGCCAGAATGCGCGAGCCTGATCCCGCCACCAGGCCGAGCTTTCCGCCTTGCCCAGCGACCGTCCAGTCGCCTCTTCCGCGGCGCGATGGGCGTCCTGCAGCATCAGACGCGCCGTCAGATTGAAGTCGCGCACGCGAACCGGATACCCGGTCGCCCGCTCATGATTGCCCATGTATAGATTGAATCCGCCGTGCGTGCTCAGCATGACGAATTGCCCCTCCGCACGACTATTGTGCAGGGCCACCGGCAGAATCGGCAGTGCGCAGGC
The DNA here is from genome assembly GCA_964425945.1 of uncultured Verrucomicrobiota bacterium. Taxonomy (GTDB): domain Bacteria; phylum Verrucomicrobiota; class Kiritimatiellia; order SLAD01; family SLAD01; genus CAYRPR01. The sequence continues at coordinate 3,642 of CAYRPR010000073.1, forward strand.
CAGGATGCACAGGGCGGCTCCCTTCCATGGAATGTCCCTGCGGAGAACCAGCCAGGCCAGGCACACCGCCAGAATGAGCAGGGATCCCGCAAAGCCCAGCGCGGTAATCCCACCCAGCAGGCCGACACCGAAACACCATCCGGCGTGGCGGGTGTTCATTCGGTGCAACGCATACGCCAGCGCCGTGACGAGCATCGCATTCAACGTGTTTGGCATCGTCAGGGTGGAATAGACCACGGCCGGCGGATAAACCGCGTACAGACCCGCCGCCACGGCGGCGATGGCGGGATGAGCGCCGAGTCGGCGCGCCAGCAGCAGGATCAGCAGAACGGTGACTGCCTCACACAGAATGCCCAAGGCCATCGGTACGCTCGGCCGTTCGCCGAACAGGGCATACCCCGCCCCCAGCACCCAGGGATAGAGGGGCAGATAATCGAATGAATCCACTGGCCATACCTGTCCCCCGGCCACCGCACGCGCAGCGTCGTGGTACAGCGCGCGGTCATGCTCGCCCCGCACCCCGCCCAAGGGCGAATCGGCCAGTACACCCGCAAACCACAGGCGCACGGCAACCGTCGCCGCAACGAACGCGATGATACCGATCGAGCCAGGACGCTTCATGGTTCACATTTTCCGCATTTTGACGCTTGATGACAATGACCATTCACCGCAGGATAACAGGCCGTAATGGGGAGAGCATGGGGTGCATGAGGTTCGCATAGGGGTCATCGGCGTCGGCAATATGGGGTCGTTCTACGCCGATTGCTTTCTGCAGGGAAAAATCGAGCGGGCCGCGGTGACGGCGCTCTGTAACCCCCACCCTCACCGCCTCGAAGACCAGACGGACGTTCCGACGTTCCGTTCATCCGATGAACTGCTGGATGCCGGGCTGGTCGATGCCGTCGTCATTGCGACGCCGCACTATTTTCACACCACGATCGGTCAGGACGCCCTGAACCGCGGCCTGCATGTCCTGGTCGACAAACCGATCTCCGTGCACAAAGCCGACGCGGAACGCCTGATCGCCGCGCACCGGAACCCGGAGCAGATCTTCGCCGCCATGTTCAACCAGCGAACGGATCGACGATTCCAGAAGATCAAGTCCCTCATCGATGAAGGCGCGCTCGGGACCATCCGCCGCATCAACTGGATCGTCACGGACTGGTTCCGGACCCAGATATACTACACGTCCAATACCTGGCGGGCGACCTGGTCCGGCGAGGGCGGAGGCGTACTGCTCAACCAGTGTCCGCATCAGCTCGATATGCTCTGCCACCTGTTCGGACTGCCCGCCCGCGTGGAAGCGCATTGCTTCTTCGGGAAATATCATCACATCGAGGTCGAGGACGATGTCACCGCCTACCTGGAATACCCCGATGGCGCCACGGGCGTGTTTATCGCGAGTACGGGCGAAACACCGGGCACCAACCGGCTCGAAATCACGGGTGAATCCGGACGGATCCTGCTCGAGCAGGATCGCTTCGATCTCACGCTGAATGAACAACCGGCGACCGAGTTCTCCCGCTGCGCGCCGGAATCGTTCGGGCGTCCGAAGTCCACGACGACCGCGCTCACCGGCCTCGATCACGGCGGGCAGCATGTCGAGATCCTCCGGAATTTTGTCGGCGCCATTCTCGACCGTTCCCCGCTGATTGCGCCGGCCGCGGAAGGGTTGGCCTCCGTCGAACTGGCCAACGCGATGCTGATGTCCACTTTCACAAATCAGCCGATCGATCTGCCCATCGACGCCGCAGCGTACGAACGCCTGCTGAAGAAGAAGATCGAGGAATCCACGTTCGAAAAATCCACGATCAAACCCGGCGCTCCGGCGGATGTGTCGGCATCCTTCAAGAACCCATGAGCGAGTTTCAGACATCCGACGGCATGAACTACGCGCCGCGCGGTAAACCGGCGCCGGTGTGCAAGCCGGGCGAATTCGTTTTCGCCGCCGCCGCGCTCGATCACGGCCATATTTACGGACAAGTCGGCGGCCTGCTGGAGGCGGGCGGCCAATTGAAGTGGGTCTATGATCCCGACCCCCTCAGGGTCGCAGCCCTCCAGAAGGCCTTTTCGGACAGTCGGGTGGCGCGCAGCCTGGACGAGATTCTCGCGGACAAGGAGGTGCGGCTGGTTGCCTCCGCCGCCGTGCCCTGCGACCGTGCGGCGCTGGGCATGCGGGTGCTGGAGGCCGGAAAGGACTATTTCACCGACAAATCCCCGTTCACGACGCTTGAACAACTGGGGCGGGTCCGCAAGACTGTACAGGACACCGGATGCAAGTACATGGTCTATTACAGCGAGCGTATTCATAACGAGAGCGCCGTATACGCGGGGCAGTTGATTGAGGAAGGCGCCATCGGCCGCGTGCTGAATGTCATCGGACTCGGCCCCCATCGGTTGAATGCGCCGTCCCGGCCGGCTTGGTTCTTTGAGAAGGAGAAGTACGGCGGCATCCTGACCGATATCGGCAGTCATCAGTGCGAACAATTCCTTTACTACGCCGGCGCCAAAAGCGGTTCGGTTCTGAGCGCGCACGCGGCCAACCACGCGCACCCGGAGTATCCCGGCCTGGAAGACTTCGGCGAGGCGTCGCTTCTCGGGGACAACGGGACCTCCTTCTATTTCCGCGTGGACTGGTTCACGCCATCCGGCCTACGCACCTGGGGCGACGGCCGTACGCTGATCCTGGGAACGGACGGATTCATCGAATTGCGCAAGTACGTGGATGTCGGCACGGATCGCATGGGCGATCAGGTCTACCTGGCCAACAGCCGGGGCGAGTTCCATTTCAGCGTCGGCGGGCAGGTCGGGTTCCCGTTCTTCGGCCGGTTGATTCGCGACAGCCTCGATCGGACGGAATCCGCCATGACGCAGGCACACGCTTTCCAGGCGGCCGAACTGTCGATGAAGGCACAGGCGGTGGCTGACAATCGGGGATCCTGCGAATGAACACGGATCGAACCGTCATTCTTTACGGCGCCGGAGATCACGCCAAATCCGTGATTGCCGCCCTGCATGACGCCGCCGCATGGGAACTGGCCGGCCTGGTGGACGATCATCCGGCAGGCAAACCGTCGGACGTGCTCGGCCACCCGTTGTTGGGCGATGCATCCGCGCTGGACGCGATTCGAGCGCGCGGCATCACCAAGGCCCACGTGTCGATCGGACACAACATCGCGCGCGGCAAACTGGCGGACATGCTGAAGGATCGCGGATTTGAACTCGTGCAGATCGTCCACCCCACCGCCGTCCTGCTGGGCGGCTGTGCGCTGGGCGAAGGATCTTTCGCCCATGCGCTGTGCGTCATCGGGCCGGATTGCCATGTCGGACCGAATACGATCATCCAGCCGTATACGAGTCTGGGGCATGACGGCCGAATCGGCGCGTGCGTACAGTTCTGTCCCGGCGTGCACATCGGCGGTCATGTGACGATCGGCGATTATGCATTTTTCGGCCCCGGCGCGGTGGTGTATCCGGGCGTTACCATCGGACAGCACGCGTCCATCGGGGCCAACAGCGTCATCCACAAGGACGTGCCGGATCACGCGGTCATGGCGGGAAATCCGGCGCGGCCCGCCAAACCGACCGGCCCCACTGACAGCCAGGCGGAAATCGCGAAGGGCGGTCAACGATAGCGCGCGCGCCCCGGGATCACGCCGCGTATGCCGCCGGTCGGATCGGCGACATCGCCGGACCGGCGCGGGATCAGATGGATATGAGCGTGATAGATGGTCTGGCCGGCTGTCGCGCCATCGTTGATGCCCAGATTGAATCCCGTGATCGACGGATCGTCCCGCTCCGCGCGATGGATCAACGCGACGGAGAGCCGGTGAACCGCGGCCCATTCGTCCGGCATCAACTCACGGAACGACGCGACATGGCGACGCGGTATGATCAGCGCATGGCCCCGGCTGACCGGATAGTTATCCGCAAACGCCAGGCACGGTCCGTCCTCGGCCAGAATGCGGCTGGCTTCCACGTGACAGAATGGGCAGTCGTTCATACGGCGCACTTTACCGGGGCGGGACGTTGACATCCACGATGAAATGCGTACTATCTCCGCATTCCTTTCCCGGGGCGAGATAGCTCAGCTGGTAGAGCAGAGGACTGAAAATCCTTGTGTCGCCGGTTCGATTCCGGCTCTCGCCACCATGAAGTAGAGCCTCGCCGAAACGACTCGGCTCACTTCATGGTGCGGCCAGGACATACCGGGAAGAGTCAGACGAAGCCATTCTACCTCACCCTTTCGGGTCCAGGAAGCAACCGGCGCGTTTCCCGGTCAGTTTGCCCTCCTCAATTGTCGCAACGCCATTGACCACGACGGTATCGATCCCCCGGGCGAGCTGATGCGGCTGGACATACGTTGAAGTGTCCATGACCTGTTCCGGATCGAAGATCACGATGTCCGCCCGGTATCCCGGCTTCAGTACGCCCCGATCACGCAAGCGGAATTGACCGGCCGCCAGCGAGGTCATCTTCCGCACGGCCTCGGGCAGGGTGACGGTCCGGCCATCCAGCACGGCGCGCAGATAACGAGGAAAAC
>CAYRPR010000074.1:0-8140 GCA_964425945.1 uncultured Verrucomicrobiota bacterium
ATCCGGTGCTGGATCGAGGAGTACCGGATCGACGGATTCCGCTATGACGCCACGCGTTGGACCGGCTGGCAGGGCTACAATGACTGGGGCGCGAGCTGGTACGCCTTCGTCGCGCGTCAGGCGGATGAGTACAACATCCAGATCGCCGAACACCTGCCGACCGATCCGGATCTCATGATCCAGACCGAAATGGACGCCGGCTGGGATTCGCATTTTCGCTGGCGCCTGCGGGAGATGATCACACGCGCATATCTGCACGGCCGCGAGTTCGAGCGGATCATGGACGCCCGCAAGGTCGGCTTCGATTCGTCCTTCCAGCTCATTCCCTACACCGAAAGCCACGACGAGGAACGCGTCGTCCGCGAGTTGCGGGAGGCCGGCTACGTGGAGGAGGATGTCTTTCGCCGCGCGGAAATGGCGATCGCGATCACGCTGACGGCGCCGGGCATACCCATGATCTACGCCGGCCAGGAATTCGGCGAAGCGACAAAGAAGGTTGTCGGCTGGAACCCCCTGAATTGGGACCTGTTGGATGAGCCCCGCGCGCGCGGCCTGCATGCCGCTACGCGGACCCTCGTGCGATTGCGCACGACGCATCCGGCCTTGCGGGAGGACAATTTGAAGATCCTCGTCAGCGACGAGGACTTGTGCCTGGTCGCCTATGAACGGGCCACCGGCGATGATCGGGTCGTTGTCCTCGCCAACCTGGGGCGATACAAGCAGACGCTGCGCGTCGATCTCGGCGCCGCAGGTCCGTGGTGGGATGTACTGGGCGGCGGCGCTTCCCTGACCGTCGAACCCGACAGCCTGTACGAGAGAGAGCTTGAACCCGGGCAGGCGGTTGTGCTCAGCTCCATGCGCATCGATGAATGAGATCCGCAGAATCGACCGTGACACATTCGCCCGCGACCTCGAACGCAGCCGACGGCCGTATCACGACCAGTACCTTGCCATGTATTCGAGCCACCTGGGCGGCATCACCACCGATCCCCTGCTGATGCTGGTGCCCGCCGATGATCACGTCGTGCATCGCGGCGACGGCGTGTTCGAAACCATGAAGGGCGTGCAGGGCGCCGTGTACAATCTGAGCGCCCATATGGCGCGGCTGGAGCGATCGGCCCAGCGCATACGCCTTCCCCTGCCCGTCCCCCTGGATCAGATCCGGCAGATCGTGCTCGAGACCGCGCGGGTTGGAGGACAGGCCGACAATCTGATTCGCGTGTTGGTGACGCGGGGGCCCGGGAGCCTGTCCTGCGACCCGGCGGATTGCCCCGAAAGTCAGCTTTACGTCGTAGTGGCCCAACTGAGGCCCCCCTTCATGACCCAGCACCCGGAGGGCGCGCGGATCGGATTCAGCCGTACCCCGCTCAAACCGCCCATCTTCGCCACGGCCAAGACCTGCAATTACCTTCCGAACGCCATGATGTACCTCGAAGCTCATGATCAGAAGGTGGATTTCGTCATCAACAGCGACAGCAAGGGGTTTCTGGGCGAGTGCGCGTCCGAGAACATCGCCATTATCAGTGAGGACAATGAGTTTCAGACCCCCCTGCTCAATTCGATACTGGCCGGCACCACACTGGAACGCGTGATGACGCTGGCCAAGGATCTGGTCCGCGACGGCGCGCTGGAGGCCGTCCGGTTCGCCGGACTGCAGAAGGACGATCTGCTTTCCGCCCGCGAAATCTTCATTATCGGCACGACGAGGAACGTCACGGCGGTTGTTCAGATGGATGGCCGGCCGGTCGGCGACGGCAAACCGGGACCGCTATTTCAGACCTTGAGTCGCCTGCTTCTGGACGACATCGTTTCCAATCCCGCCCTGCGAACGCCGTTTCAGGCCTGATCCGCCTCCGTCGTTTTTCAATATTTTAGCTTGACACATTTCCCGACATGTATATCGTACTACCGTTGATCTGGCACATGGCTCGGCGAATTGTGCGATGTTCCAGGGCAATAATGTGGGTGAACTTTCACTTGCCCGAAAGGGGGTGGTTGCCGACGGGAATAGTTGTAAGTAGGGAGAGTTACTGAGTTAACTTGTCACTTATGTACAATTAGAGGGAACTAACCTGGAGGACTATGCAGATGAAGAAATTACTTGCGTTATTGGTCGGATCCGCGTTCATCGCGAGCACCAGCTTCGGCGCGATGATCCAGGAAGGCACACGGGAACTGCGCCTCGTCGGAGAGGTGGAATTCGCGACGGAGGATGGCACAGCCGTAGACGTTGCCATTGGCTTGGGCTACTTCGTCATTGACGGAGTTGAAGTCGGCGTCTTCGCCGGTGTGGCGGACAGCGATAGCGCCCGTAGCTACGGAGGCGGCGTATTCTCCGAGTACAACATCGACCTCGGAACAGAAATTGTCCCCTATGTCGGTGTATCAGCCGGATGGGAGAAGTCCGAGAGAGATCTGCCGGGGGGCGGCGAGGTCGATGAGGACGCCATCGTCGTAGGCGCCGAAGCCGGTGTGAAGTACTTCATCGCGGAAAACATCGCCATTTCGCTCTCCTACCTGTTCGAGTGGGCGAACGAAGATATCTTCGCGGATGATGACGAACCCGAAGACACGAACCACAGCATTCAGCTCGGTATGCGTTTCTTCTTCTGATCGAAGAAGCCATTACCTCAGAAAAAAGCCCCTCCCGAATCCGGGAGGGGCTTTTTTCTGGTTAATATCCTTGCTCGACTTTCTGCAGCTCTCTATCTTTATCCAAAGTCTGGTCCACACGGAATAGGACATATGCGAACTCTATTGAGGTGCACAGATGCATTATAAACAGTGCCTGTTGTCCGCGCTCGCCCTTGCCTTCACGCTTAACACATCCGCTACAAAAGCGAGCGGGCTTATTACACGACGCGCCGATTTCTCAGATCGCCGCCCCATAACTGACGATGAACGAGCGCAAAGGGAAAAGGATAACGAATCATCTGTCGAACATATACCACGACGCCAAGTGAACACGACGGACAAGCGAGACCTGAATGAAAGTGAGCGCCCTGCGCCGGATGCGATACGCACCACACAACCGGATAAGTCAGGGAGATCGGATGCGCCCAATGGCGACGAGCTTGTGAAAGCGGGCCGCTCGTCCGACGATACGCCGACTATGACGGGCTGGCAGGACGATACTTCTGAAACGGCACCCACGCCATCATCCCGCCCTCCACCCGCAGCCACCCCCCCACTGCGCTTGCGACTTGCCGCCGGTGCAGGGCAGTTGAGCGGCGACAGCACATTTCAGATCGGGGGCAAGAGCGTATATGCGGATGGATCAGTCGAACATATTCACTTTCCATTGAGCGAGCTCGAATTCCCTCTGGATGTCACCATGGGAACAATAATGGCTGCCGCCGATATAGGAAAGAATCTGACTCTCCGCGCTCAACTGTCCAAGAACCTGACTTCAGACCCGGGTAAAACAAAGGACTCTGACTGGGGCATTTGGCACTTGAGTGGCGTCCCGGGATTCGGACCCCAGTCGCTGGACATCTATTCTGAAAGCGACACGGATTTGGATGCATTGATGCTGGATGCGAATGTCAGCTACGTTGTCCTCCGCGAAGGCAATCTTCTTGTATCCATTGCCGTCGGATATCTATATCAACAGTTTGATTTTGAGCTGAGTAATGTGCGCCAGGAGTACCCCTCGACAAGTTTCCTATTTTCCCCAGATTATGTACCAGGCAAAGTGAGCCAATACGAAGTGACCTATTCCATCCCATATATACAGGGCATCCTTCAATTCCACATATCCGAACTCGCGACACTAGAGGCTGGCTTGGGTTACTCGCCCATTGCCCGCGCTGAAGATGACGGCAATTGGTTGTTGCGAGCCAGAACCTTCCAGAGCCGAACTGACGGGGATGCGCTACTTGCCCATCTGACATTGAGTGTCGATCTGAAGAGCGGCTGGTTCCTTGCCGTATCGGTCGAGCGAACTCGCATTGAAACCGACGGAACCACGAAGCAATATGATTTTGGCGATCTGCTGGGGGAACTCGACAAGACGATCGAAAGCGATCAGACCCAGTATAGCCTTCTTGTCGGACGCGTATTCTAGATTCGCGATCAGGTCACACACTTCATGCCTTGTGACCGGTGTGCCACGCCTCAGAATCGGCCGCCGATACCGATGAAGGCGCCGTGGCGGGTGGATGTGACGTCATCCAGATCGGTCACTCCAACGGCCCCATTCGCGAAGTAGGTCACATCCTCGCCGTTTCGGGCCTTCAACTCGAGCCACCAGTAGCCCAATTCCAGGAATATGTATTCGGTAGCCGCCACCATAAGTGACGCCTTCAGTTCCATGCCGGTACCCGAGCTGGCTTCGTGCCGGAAGTTGGGCGACTTGCTCCGGAAATCGCTGCGCAGATTCCAGAAACCCTCCCCTTCGTAGCTCACCCCCAGCAGCGCGACGGCGCTGGCATGCAAGGATAATCGATCCATAATGGGAAGCTGCCCGCGGAGTCCCAACCGCACCGCGCGCCATTCGAACATATATGTCGAATTCAGGCCGGCAAACGGTTCGTTGATCTCCTCCTCCAAAAGAATGCGCTGGACACCATTCCGATCTTTCAGATCGTCCTGATAGTACTGATATCCCACAATGAAATCCAATTGCACGGTACTCGCCCGCATCTCAAAGAGCTCGTTCAGACGAACATATAGATTGAGGTCCAGAAGGAATGTATCGCCACTCGTGTCCGCCTCCGAAACCGAGAACACCACGTTGTCCAAGCCCAGTTCCGGCGCCGTTATCCAATCCGTATCCGTTTCCCGCCCGTCGTCGATACTACCACCGCCGATGGATGCACCCATCCTGAAGATGGCGTTGAAGCGATATTCGCCATGCAATACGACAACAATGCTGTCCAGATCCTCCCACTCAAGCTTGGATTTGCCGGAGATGAGCCCAACAATCGGATCCAGTCCATCGAAGCTGATCGTCCACTCCCCGGCCCCCTTGCTGAACCAGGTTTGGATGCCGATCTGAAAAGCCGGATCGCCCGGCGGAGAATAGGTCGATGGCTCGGCGCCGAGCGGCGCGCGCGGATCGACGATGACCTCCGCGGGAGGGACCATCTCCCCCTGCGCCCGAACCTGGACCGTCACGACGGCACATAGTAGCAGGACCACACAGCACGGTCGCCATCTCGCTCTCATCATCATGCGTCCTTTCGTTTGCGTTGCGCCAATTCCATCAGGCGAAATACATCCGCCTTATCCTGTTCGCGATAGGTGCTCTTTGACGCGATCAGCGTGTCGAGCGAGGCATAGGGAATCGATACCCCCTCCATGGTCACCGTCAACGCCGACGACCGGGCATCCTCATAACCAACCTTCCAAGCCCGCCGGCTGATATCCACCTCCACTTCGTCCGCCACTTTAACCACGAGGTTCTCGGCGATATCCCGCGGGGTCAGTTCGGACGCCGCATGATCCGCCAATTCGGACAACGCGGCAATGATCTTCTGATAGTTCTCCTCCGATTCCTGTATGAGAATATCCACGTCCTCCGTCGTGCGCACGAGACCGTGCAGAATACAGGCCTGGCCGCCGACTACGATGTAGCGCGCTCCATGTCGGTTGAGCAAAGAGCAGACCTTGATCAGGGGGTCCGGCGACGGGGATGGAGCATGTTCTGTCATACCCTACCACAGACGCGGATTGTCCTGCCTCATGCGCCAAGCTTGATATTCATCCCACGTTGTCGCCTTGAAGACAAACCCCCGAGGTTTTGGATAGGGATTCAGTCGGTCGGCTTGCGCCTGCAACCGAATATACCGCTGACGATACTCCTGCGGAGATGCCGGTGTCGTTAGCCGACGCTTGCCGACAATTTTGGGTGTCTCAAATCGCATGGCTCACCCCGTCAAAGCGGCTTTCATGAATTCGCGGCGCATCCGGGCGATGTTCTCGATGGAGATGCTCTTGGGACAGGCGGCTTCGCATTCGGCGTGGTTGGAACAATTGCCGAACCCTTCCTGGTCCATCTGCGAAACCATGCGCAGGGCCCGCCGCTTCCGCTCGGCCTGTCCCTGCGGCAGCAGGGATAACTGTGAAATCTTGGCGCTCACGAACAACGACGCGGACGCGTTGGGACAGGCGGCGACACAGGCGCCGCACCCGATGCAGGCCGCGGAATCCATCGCCTGCTCGGCTATGTCCTTCGGGATCAGTATGGCGTTGGCGTCCGGCGCGGACCCCGTATTGACGGACGTATACCCCCCCGCGGCCATGATCCGGTCAAACGCGCTGCGGTCCACGACCAGATCCTTGATAACCGGGAAGCCCCGGGCGCGGAACGGCTCGACGGTAATGGTGGTCCCGTCGGGGAAGTTGCGCATGCGCAGTTCACAGGTGGTACAGGCGCGCTTGGGCCCGTGCGCCATGCCGTCGATGACCAGACCGCAGGTGCCGCAGATGCCCTCGCGACAATCGCTGTCGAATTCCACCGGGCTTTCACCCCGCTTGGTCAACTGCTCGTTGAGATGGTCGAGCATCTCGAGAATGGACATCTCCGGCAACACGTCATCGACTTCGTACTGCACAAAGGCGCCGGGCGTCGCCGGCCCCTTCTGACGCCACACGTTCAGTTTGAATTTCATAGTGTCCAATCCTATTTGTAACTGCGCTGTGTCAGGTGCACATTTTCAAATTCGAGCGGTTCCTTGTGCAGTTGGGCCGGCTGCGCCTCGCCCTGGTACTGCCAGGCCGACACGTGGCAGAACTGGTCGTCCCGCCGCAGGGCTTCGCCTTCCGGCGTCTGGTACTCCTCCCGGAAATGGCCGCCGCATGATTCGGCCCGCTCCAAGGCGTCCATCGCCATCACCTCGCCCAACTCCAGGAAATCCGCCACGCGGCCGGCGAACTCGAGATTCTTGTTCAGGTCCTCGTTGACGCCGCCCACCTTGACGTTCTTCCAGTAATCCTGACGCAGGGCCTGGATGTCGGAAATGGCCTGCTTTAACCCCTTCTCGCTGCGCGCCATGCCGACCTGGTCCCACATGATGCGCCCCAGTTCCCAATGATAATCGCGCACGGTCTTGGATCCGTTGATGCCGAGCAACTGTTTTACCTGCTTGTTGACCGCGGCGACGCTCTTCGTGAACGCTTCATGATCGGTCTTCAATCCATCCGGACGGTGTCCCGCCAGATAATCGCCGATGGTCGCCGGAATGACGAAGTACCCGTCGGCCAGCCCCTGCATCAGGGCGCTGGCGCCGAGCCGGTTCGCGCCGTGATCGGAGAAATTCGCCTCGCCGAGCGCGTACAGGCCGGGAACGGTCGTCATCAGGTTGTAATCGACCCAGACGCCGCCCATCGTGTAGTGCGGCGCGGGATAAATCCGCATGGGCACCTGATACGGATCGTCGTCGGTGATTTCGTGATACATGGCGAACAGGTTGCCGTACCGTTCGCGGATCACATCCACGCCCAGGCGCTGGATCGCCTCGGCGAAATCCAGATAGACCGAATAGCCGGTCGCGCCCACCCCGCGTCCTTCGTCGCACATGGCCTTGGCGGCGCGCGAGGCGATATCGCGCGGAACGAGGTTCCCGAACGCGGGGTATTTCCGCTCCAGGAAATAGTCGCGCTCGCTCTCCGGGATCTCGGCCGCCGGACGTTTGTCGCCCTGGCTGACCGGGACCCATACGCGCCCGTCGTTGCGCAGGCTCTCGCTCATCAGCGTCAGCTTGGACTGGAAGTCGCCCGCCTGAGGGATGCAGGTCGGGTGGATCTGGGTATAGCAGGGGTTGGCGAAGAAGGCGCCCTTCTTGTGGCAGCGCCAGACGGCCGTGGGATTGCAGTTCACCGCGTTGGTCGACAGGTAGAACACCGTACCGTAGCCGCCGGTGCACAGCAGCACCGCGTGCCCGGCGTAGCGTTCCAGGGCACCGGTGATCAGGTTGCGGCAGACGATGCCGCGGGCCCGCCCATCCTGGAGTACCAGCTCGAGCATCTCCCGGCGGGGGAGCATCTTGACCCGGCCTGCGTGAATCTGGCGGTTGAGGGCGCCGTAGGCCCCTAACAGGAGCTGCTGCCCCGTCTGGCCGCGGGCATAGAAAGTGCGCGAGACCTGGGCGCCGCCGAACGAGCGGTTGGCCAGGCTGCCGCCGTATTCACGGGCGAA
>CAYRPR010000075.1:0-3234 GCA_964425945.1 uncultured Verrucomicrobiota bacterium
AGTGGCATAGGGATGAGTTGATGCAAAGAGCGATTGGTCCGGATTCATGCCGACACCCAGAACGGGGTATTCCTTGATCAGGCGCCAGGTATCCCGGTTCTTCAGACGGCGCTCCGTGGCGCTGTGTTCGTCCATATCCTGCTTGGCCGTGCGCATGTCCGGCTCCTCGCCAGTGATGAAGGATGCAACGGATTTGGGAATTGTCTTGAATCGCTCGATATTCAACGCGCCCACCGACCCCATGATGAAGAAAATGCCCACGCTGACCACGATCAGCGCCACCTTATGTTTGAAGAAGTATTTCGGCACGAGGAAGAGCGACATCGCGAGCAGGACCACCACGCCGGTCCGGCTTCCGGTGTTAAGGATGCTGTAAACCGCGGCCAACGCCAGGCACAGGAATGACCCTTTGAGATACTTGTTGGGATACTGCTGATAGAAGTACAGATAGATGGGCAGAACAATGCAGAACAAATAGGCAAACCCGTTGGGGTTCTCCACGATGGACACGGCCGGCCCCATAATGCGGTCGCCTCCGTATGTCGCACCCGCTGATCCCAGGCGAAGGCCCGCCTTGACCCACCAGAGAGTCGCCAGCAGAATGGTGGCTTGGACGGCCCAAACCCGGTAGATCGTGAATGCCATCGCCTCGATCATGATCATTACGATACAGGACTTCACGAGGTTATCCACAGCCGCGTTCCACGCGGTGCTGGTCATCAGGGGCCCGGTGTACTGCGAGATCATGCCGAAAAACAGGAGGAGCAAGGCGATCAAGGTGGCCGGCCCCATGCGAATCAAGGGCCGCTGCTCCTGCATGCAGGCAAGGAAATGGCAGGCCAACGCCAAGAGAATGGATAGCTGGGCAATCCGATAGGGATGAAGGAAGTAGAAACGGTTCTGCGGCTGTGTAAACAGGATGCAGACGTAGTACATCAGGAATAAAAATGCCCAGCGTGACATCGTATTAAAACCCGGTCATGAAAGGTTCACTCGACGCTAATCTACATCATACCGATAGACGCGGCAATAGGGGTTGGAGTAGACCAGCGGCGTCCTCGCTTCGATCTCCTCGCGATCCGGCCAGCGACATCGCCGCAGCAACGACCAGAGACTCTGTCGCGAATGCGTATTGACAACAAAAAACACATTTCGCCCTTCGTCAAGGATGCTCCGGGGGGGGCGTGTTTCGCGCGCGAACCATACACGGCTGTCCATCCCATAGCGCAGATGATAGTAGTGGATGGGAGCCGAGGCGGGTTGAGAACTGATGATGTGGTCTCCCGGTTGCGTCACATCCTTCAGGTACGTCATCGCGTCCCGTATTCCCGGTGCCACATCATACCCTTTGGCGGTGATGCCGTCCCTGTTTTGCACAAGCAGGTTGGCGGCAAGCACCGTCATCAGCAGGGCCGGGGCGATGTCGTAGAGCCGGCGGAACGATAGTTCGTCGGCCAGTTTACTCAGTAACCGGTCCATGCCGACCGCGACCAACAGCAGGTACGCAACGGCCAGATAGGTTATGGTCCGGGGATACGGAATGACACGAAGGACGAAGAGCACGGCGACAACGGAGACGAGGTTCCACGCCAGCAGGGACAGGCTCGCCTGTCTTCGCCACAGCCACACGCCGGCCGCGCAGGATAGAATCAGAAGGACTACCAGCCATCCCGGCACATCCATATTCCAAATCCTAAACGCCCCGGCTCCGAACTGACTCAGTTTCCCGGGCAAATCACCCCATGGCACCACGCCGGCTACATCAGCGCCATCCACGCTGTACCATTGATCGGACGCCACATAGGCCGGTAGATAGGCCAGAACGCCGCCCCAGACGATGAGCAGACCGGCCATCGTATGACGCGCAACAGGCTGAATCGCGCTCCGCCACGCACCTTGGGAATCCCGGAGAGAACCGAGGGTCACCCAGGCGAATGTGCCCACCAGCGGGTAGATCATTGTGGGTATGGCCATCAGCCCCAGCACACCGCACACGATCAGGAGGATGTAGGCGGATGGCCCACCCGCCGACCGAATGCGCCACGCAGTATACCACAGACCGGCGACGGCGCAGGCATGCAATGTGTACGCGCGTCCATTCACGCTGTAATGGACCAGCACCGGGCTCGTCGCCGCGAGGATCGCCGCCAGATACCCGACGCCCCGCCCGGCCAGCGCCTTGCCCAGCACAAACACCAGAAGCGGCAAGGCGCCACCCGCCAGAAACGCTGGCAAACGGATGCTCCACTCCGCATTGCCAAACAATCGCACAATGCCATAGTCCAGAATCGTGTACAGCAGATGCTGCGGAGCCCGGTAATCGGATACAGTCAGTATGAATGGGCGAGCGGTCCACGCGTAATACGCGCGAGCCTCATCAGAGCTCACCGGCTGAAAAAGATACAGCAGGCGAACGCCGACGGCGACCAGAAGTATCAGCAATAACAAACGATCGCGAGAAATCCTCCGCATGGAGGCCGATAGACAGGACGGAATCGATCGGAGGCCCTGAGCGACCGCATCGAGCCCCATCCGCACACACATATGATTACGGGAAAGGACGCCGACGGCGAAGATGATGGCCGATCCGAGCGCCACTACGCCGGCCCATTGAGCGCGACCTAGCGCCCCGTCGTAGTATTCGCGGGTGAAAAATGACGCGAGTTCCCGATTGGAATGCGCCGCGAGATACCGTGCAACGTCCTCGTACGGGAATACTCGGCCCGCGCCGAGACACAATCCAGCGACGATCAGAAAGCCCGCGCAGGCGAATACACTGATCGCCGTCCAGACCCTCACGCGAGCATTCGTCATGACGTCAAATGCGGAGGCCTCTCCGCAACCAAGAACAGGGACTGACCGATGACGGGCGGGAAAATTCGCTCGAGGGCGGAGAGGTACGGCGCCGCCCGGTCCATGATGCGCGCTTTGCGCGGATCAATTACCGGTTCTCCCCGGATGCGTGCCGCCCACCACCAGCCCCACAAACCCAGGAAATTCACATACCGGCAGCGCACAACCTGAAACCCGGCCCGCTTTGCCGCCGCCATCAGGTCCTTGCGGCCGTATCGGCGGAAATGCCCCAAGCCGCGGTCGATCTCGCCCAACGCCCACGGACACGCCGGAACATAAAGCAATAGACGCCCGCCGACGCGCAGGACCCGGAAAAAGCGCGACAGCGCAAGCTCGTCGTTCTCAATATGTTCCAGGACGTTGACGCAAATGACCGTATCA
>CAYRPR010000075.1:3244-8094 GCA_964425945.1 uncultured Verrucomicrobiota bacterium
CGGATGGCTGATCCAGCACCTCGTCGCCACCCGAAACAACGGATAAATTCTTATGAACCTCCGCCAACGCCACCAGCGCCTCCCGATAGGCATCATGGGGCTCGATACAGAGCACTCGCGTGCGATCCAGCAAGAACCGAGTGATGTTGCCAGGGCCACTCCCCACTTCCACCACTTGCTCGCCGAGCCATGGACGAATCAGACTGTAGATCCAGTGGTTATAATTGTAGGTGTCGCTCAGCAGATCGAGCGAATGATCCAGGCCCGCTAGTTCATGCTGGTTCTTGGCCGCTTCTTGCATGTCGTGTCCCTTGGAGCTGTGAGCAGCGGGCAGACTTCGTCCCCGTCAATTCCCGGAAGGAATCAACCGCCTGCCTACTATGACGGGGCTTACCATGCCCTGATATACCGGGTGCGTTACTGCCGGAGCCGTCCTCTGGAGCACCACATTCCACAAAACGGCGAATGACACCGCCGCCGGCTACAATATCCTTTTGACCAGCGGGTTATCGATGATACGACGAATCTTTAGCCGAAACTTCTCCGCGTCTTTCAAGCGCTCGCGCAGAAACGCAATCTGATGGTCATCCCCGCCATCCTGACGGAGCAATTCCAGACTGCGCTCGATCTGGATGCGAGCGGTATCCAGTTTCTTGGTGATGGAGGCCAGCAATCCGTTGTTCAAAATGGCACTGAAATCGCTTTCCGCCGAGTAGTAGTCCTTCCGGTCGCCCTTCTGCCAGACCCGGTGGAGCGCCCCCCATGACTCCAGTTGACGGCACGCGATGCTGGCACTGGCTTTGCTGACGCCCAGTTGCGCGGCAATGGCATCCAGGCTCTGCGGTTCATCAGAAAGATACAGGAGGGTGTAAAGCTGTCCCAACAAGCGGTTAAGACCAAAGGATTGAGCGGTCCTCCCTCCCGCCTCGATCATTTCCCATTGAGCTTGCTGGACATGCTTCATGTTTAGATCGTTTAGATTATTCTAAATGATACTAACAGGGGGTCAGTAAGTCAATATGGTATGTCAACCGCCCGACAACCGGCTTTCGTGATCTGACAGGAGGAAAAAATAGTCAACACTTTTATCTCCGGCTTCGCGCCGAACCAGTTGTTTACCATTTAACCAGAACGGGTTATAGCCCATGCGCCCCAAATCATCAAACAACTTCCCGGCAGGACTTCCGGGCTCGTCGGGGTTCCCGGATACTTCTATATACAGCGCGGGTCGATGTTGGGCGAGCAGGTCAGCCGCACCTCGGATAACCTCCCCCTCGTGTCCTTCCACATCAATCTTTATGAAGGTCACGGGACCGGCTGCATCCCCCACGATCTCATCCAAGGTCATCGCTTGGACCGCAACGCGCCGCCCCAGCATGTTGGATCCCGACGACTCAATGACTCTGGATTCATACAGGTTGTCGCCGCCCTGTTGCGAAGCGGGAACTTCCATGGTGACGGCTCCCGCGCGACTGGACGCGCAGGCATGCACCAGACGTACCGCGTCCAGTTTGAGGCGCCGGACCGTCCGCGTAAGCAGGTCGAAGGTCTCCGGAACCGGTTCGATGGCATAGACCTGCCCGTGGGGACCAACCACGGACGCCAGGCGGGCCGTGATGTATCCGATGTTCGCCCCCACATCGACGACCGTATCCCCCGGCTTGATGAGGTTCTGCACGATCGGCGCAGCAGGCCAGTCGGCATCCGTAAAACGGGCCGCCAGACGCGGCGCGTACCACCGGCGAAGTTGTTGCTGTACCGCGCCCGGAAGACAACGTTGCACCAGCACTTTGACCCACTTCATACAGCCTCGATATACATGCTTTCGACCTCGACGAAGACGGATTGGCGAATCATATCCACGCTGATGATGACGCGCGTCTTTCGCTTGATCTTTTCCACCACGCCCTCCAGCCCCTTCAGCGGGCCGCCAATAACGCGAACGGGCTTCCCTTTCTCCAGGTACGGCATGATCTCCACGATATCACCGGCGGCCAGCGCATGTCGAATCTGCCGGAGTTGGTGGACCAGTGTTTCCTGGTCGATAACGCGCAGCACGTTTGCGACATACTGGTTCTGACGCAGTTGATGCGCCGTCTTGAGGGCGGGCATGCAAAAGATATAACCCGGAAACAGAGGAGAAAGGAACTCGCGCTGGCGCGCGCCGTATCGATGGGTCTTCTTCTTCAGTGGCAGGTAGACGCCCATGCCTTCGCGCTCGAGTTGGGTCTGCAACTTCTTCTCACACCGAGGTCGCGTATGCAGAATCATCCACGCATAACCCTCCGGGGGCATGTCCAACCCGGACGGCTCATGGGCCGGCGGTGCGTTGTATTCAGATTGCGTCATGGGCGAATCCATACAGGAAGCGCGTCACAGGTCAAATGGAAATGGGACACACCAACGGGATCAGGCGGTTTTGGAATCCCGGGATTCCGAGCTGGAACCGCGCAGGACGGTCAGTTGACGGGGTCCCGGGTCCGCTGCCGGTTCCTCGTCCTCCTCGCTATGCCGGAGCCCCACGAGAATGGTCTTGAAGGTCCGCAGGAGGACCATGGTGTCGAGGAAGAGGCTCATGTGTTTGATGTAGTACAGATCGTACTGCAGTTTGCGACGGGCGGCATCGACACTGGCGGCATAGGGGTAGTTGATCTGGGCCCAACCGGTAATGCCCGGCGAAACCAGCAGCCGTTCCTTGTAATACGGAATGGCGTTGGCCAGGGCCTCGATGAACTCCGGCCGCTCCGGTCTCGGCCCCACCAGACTCATGTCGCCGGCGAGCACGTTCACCAACTGGGGGATCTCGTCGATCCGCGATTTGCGCAGGAAATGTCCTATGCGGGTTACCCGATGATCGAACTTGCCCGCCCATACGGCGCCGGACCCAACCTCGGCGTCCACTTTCATGGTCCTCAGTTTAATCAGGGTGTAGACGTTACCGTCCAGCCCGGCGCGGCGCTGCCGGTAGAGCACGGGCCCGGGCGAATCCAGCTTGATGGCGATGGTGGCGAGCGCCAGGATCGGAGCGGAGAGGATAAGGCCGACAATCGCCGTCATGACGTCCATGATCCGCTTGATTTTCCGGATATGAATGCGCGAGCTGTTCATCGCCGCGTGCATCAGCCACTCGTCATCGATATGGTCAATCGGGATTTCCGCGGCAAGTGTTTCATAGAAGGACGCGTAGTCCAGTATCTCCACGCCCGAGTAGCGCAACGGTCGAAGCACCCGCAATAACGCATGTTCCCGCGCCAGGGTGGTGGCAACAATCAGCGTCTCAATGCGATAGTGAACGACGAATTCCCGGAGCTTGTCGGTGTGGCCGAGTATGGGCACGCCCTCCAGAAACTCGCCGGGCTTGGATTTGATGTGGGATACCACGCCGAACAACTTGTGGCCGGGATCCGCCATCTGCTTGAGCAGTCGGATAACGCTGGCCGCGTCCTTGCCGTCCCCGACGATCAGGGCATTCTTCGAGAACAAGCCGTAACCGGCCACCATGCGATAGAAGTAGCGCAACCCCCAGGAAGTGATGCCGACCAACAGGGCGGCCAGGAACAATACGCCACGGCCGATCAGCAGTTCGAATCGGGCGTAAAACATCAATATGATCAGAACCATCCCGATGGTCACGGTCAGCACATACGGCACAATGTCGCCGATCTTCTGCGTCAGTACGCGCCGCTCGTACATGCCCCCGACATAGAACACGAGCAGGAAGATGGCGCACGAGGCAACCAGCGCAAACTGGTTGTTGTGCATGTATTCGATGCCGTGCTCGTGGCCCAGTCGCAGAAAAGCTGCCAGAAAGATGGACAGCGCGATGCAGAGGATGTCCCCCAGGAAGAGGATCATCGAGCGGGCCGGCAGTCTTATACCGCGATCATAAAACATATCACATCCCCGTCATGTCTCGTCCCGCCCACTCCCGGGATGATTACAGACGTTCGCTCTTGCGTTCGGACGGAGCGGTCGAACGCTCATAACGATAATCGTAGTCGTAGTAGCCGTAGTACGTCGAGTAATAATAGTAGCCTACCCGTCCGAACTCCAGATTGTTGAGTATGCATCCCAGAATATTGGCGCCACGCTCGCGCAGGACCTGCACGGATAGTTGCGACAATTTGCGCGAGGTCTGCCCCGCCCACACGACGAAGAGTACGCCGTCCACCTGGGATGCCATAATACCGGCCTCCGAAACCGCCATGATCGGCGGGCAATCGAACAGAACACGATCGTAGGTCCGCTTCGCATATTCGAGGAAAGCGTGCAGTTCGGGGCGCAACATCAATTCAGCCGGATTCGGCGGAAACGGGCCGGTGGCGACCAGATCCAGATTCGGGATCCCGGTGCGCTGAATCACCGACTCCGGTTTGGCTTGTCCGACCAGAATATCGGAAAGACCGCGTCCGCCTTCCACGCCGAAAAACTTGTGCAGTTCTCCGCGCCGCAAATCGCCGTCCACGAGAAGCGCGCGCGAACCGGCTTGCGCGAGGCTGACGCTGATGTTGAGACAGGTTGTCGTCTTGCCCTCACGCGGCACGGCGGAGGTCACGACGAGACTCTTGGTGTCCTCTTCCGACCCGCTGAACAGCAGCGATGATCGAACGTTCCGGTAGGCCTCCACCAGTCCGCTTTTCTGGTCCAGATTGGATAACATGTGCGATCGGAGATCGTCCGGATCCCAGTTGGCCGCCGGTATCACGCCGAAGAACGGCAACCCCAGACCCTTGGTCACCTCCTCCGGATAACGGACCGAGTCGTCGATGAATTCCAAACCGAACACCAGTCCCAATCCGATCCCCAATCCGATGAGGGCCGCCAGAAAAATACTCTGCACCTTGCGGGGC
>CAYRPR010000076.1:0-7992 GCA_964425945.1 uncultured Verrucomicrobiota bacterium
CAGCTTCCTGGACGGGCACGTCGAGTCGCGCAAAGGGGCGGATATTTCCAACAGCATCTTCGACGGCCTGGTCAACACGGACATTCTGCGCAGTGTGGATTGAGGCGGCGGGTGGCGATTCGTCGCGGCGCCGAGGCCGCTCCCGCCTTGAGGCCCCCCCCACCCCCATTCTTCCCCGATTCCTCATAATTCCTTTCATTTCCAGCCGGTTCCGGGTATATTTATAGTTGGAAGTGGATGAAGGACTTAACGCCGGACGCACCGGGCGGGAAGATCCCGAAAAACCGTACGTTACGGGTGTGCCATCCGGGCGTCATGCAATGAGGCGGGACATGCAAAGAGACGAGCAGAAAAAGAAGTGCAGGGGCTTCACCCTGGTCGAGCTGATGCTGGTCATCGCCGTGATGGCCATTCTCGCCGGCATCATCATCGGCATGAGCGGTCATGCCGGAAAGAAGGCGGCGGAGAGCAAGGCCACTGCCGAATTGCAGCATCTGAAACGCGCGCTGGACGATTACCGTCTTGAGCGCGGGCGTTACATCGGCTTTCCGGATGACGTGGATGATATTCTGGATATGAGTGACGCGAAGTTCCTGGTTCTGACCAATTACGTGTCCGATCTGTCCTTTGAAGACCCTTGGGCAAATCCCTACCGGTATGTTGTTGAGAGTCGGTTTAGCTACAGGATTTGGTCCAAGGGCCCGGATGGCGAGGACGGTTCCGTGGAGCAACGAGCTGACGATATCCGCTGAAGCATTGAATGAAGCAACATGCACCTGCACAGGGAAGTGATAACATGAGGACCAGAATGGAGTGGGGATTGAAACATTGTGGTAAGCGCAGCCTGCCCGTGCGTCCACGGGCTGGAAGCCCGTGTCACGGAAAGAGCCGGAGCGCCTTCACGCTGATCGAATTGCTGGTGGTCATATCTATTATTGCCCTGCTGATGGGCATAACCATCCCGGTGGTCGGGCGCGCCGTTCAGAATGCGAAGAAGGCGCAGGCCCGAACGGAGATCACCACGATCGAGTCGGCGGTACGCGCCTATTTCAATGAGTACGGGCGATTCCCGCATGGTAGCGGTCTGCCTGATTTCCAATACATCGACAACAACGTTGAACTGATGAATGTGCTGCGCGCCATCGATGCCCCCGGAAATGTGGGGCACGAGCAGAATCGCCGCCGCATCGCCTTCCTCGAGATCTCCGATGCCAGTCTGGATGACGGTACCTTCGTGGATCCTTGGCGATCGTCCTACCGGGTGGTCATCGATACGGATTTTGACAACGAGGTGGATACGGGTACGTACGGCCCCGTTCCCAATCGCATGGTGGCGGTATGGTCGCTCGGCCCGAATGCCGTCGAGGACGCGCAGAGCATCAAGTCGTGGGAGTAAGGGATGAACCGACGCGGGCATGGGTATCGTGGATTCACACTGGTTGAGATGATGGTCGTCGTCATTCTCATCGCCATACTGATGATGGTTGCGATCCCCGTGTTTCAGGGCGCCAATCGCGGGGGGCGCACCCGCACCGCGATCTTCCAGATCAACAGCACCGTGAGTCTCGCGCGGCAATTGGCCATTACGCGCCGACAGAATATACACATCCTTTTCCCGGACAGCGAAGCCCCGTACGACGAGGAGACCATCTCGATGGCGTATACAAGCTATGCCCTGTACGGGGAACGGGACGGCTACCTGAGCGAATGGCGCGAGCTACCCCCCGGCGTGGTCTTTGAAAATGAGATCGACCCGCGCTTTCCCAACGAGATGCAGGCCAAGAACATCTTTCTGCAGACGGCCACCTATGAGAAACCCGTGCGTTTCCCGCGGGACACGGATCCGACCAACAGCATCCTCGCTCTGACCTATCGCCGCGACGGTTCCCTTCTGCATGCGGGCATTAATCCCAAGGGAATCTACATCCGGGAAGGGTGGATTGAGACGCCGCTCGGGGCGACGACACTCGATCCCGATGAGGTGAAGTTCCGGCCGGACGCTACAATATTCGGTGTGGAAATACGCCCCGAGAGCGGCCAAGCCAGAATGCGGGAGTATCAACCGGAACCATGAAGACGCCACGCAAAGTCGCTGAAGGCTTCACGCTCGTCGAAGTGGCTCTGGCCCTGTTGGTCTTGAGCATCGGACTGCTTGCCCTGTTCGGCTTGTTCCCTACGGGGCTTCAGATGAACAAGCAGGCCATTGACGAGACCCAGGCGGCCATGTTCGCAGAGGAGGTGCTGAACGGGGTCCGGGCGCAAGCCGCCACCCAGCGATGGGACCGCATCCGTACCAGCATCCGTCTGCCGCCCGTGGCCCCGGATATGTGGTATCAGCCCGACAGCCTCGAGGTGGTCGTTGACCTGCAGGGCAACTGGCGCACCTTGCGCTACCAGAAGCTGGGCACACGCGCTATCGACGGGGAACGCCAGCGGTATCTGGACTATGGCGTTCGGTACAAGCTCGAGATTCTGGATGTCAGCCCGTCGCGAAAGGCCGTGCGATTGCATGTCCGGCCCGGTGAATACGGAACGACCAATGCCTACCTCTTCTACACGGAGTTGTACAACCATGGACAACAATAAGATCCGATCCGGAACAGGGTTTACCTTGATCGAAGTGCTCGTGGCCATGAGCATCGTGGTCCTTATTGTGATCATGTTGTCTCGCGTATTCACGGAAACGACGAATATCTGGAACCTGGGCGGCAAGCGAATCTACGCCGCGACCGAAGGGCGAGTCGTCATGGACTTCCTCGTTCGCGAGTTGACCCAGGCCATTGCCGATGAGAACGTGTCGTTCAAGCTGAACAGCGACGACGATACCATCTACGGCGTCACCACCTATGAGGCCGGCAGTGACGAAGTGTGTTTCGTCGCCACGGTTCGATCCGGTAGCGACCACTACAAGCGGACAGCCAATCAGTTCTGCTACTTCGTGTCGCCGATGCTCGACGAGAATAACGACGAGATTCCCTATCGATACCGGCTGGTTCGCACCCGTCGCACCACATCCATGTTCCTGACGCCCGATGGCCGCGCCCGGTCCGCGTACAATGATCCCCAGTGGTGGCGCGACATGGAGCCGGATTATGCGGCCAGCGGGGATCCGGCGTTGCGCACAATCGAAACGGTCGCGGAGAATGTGGCGGCATTTGAAGTCTGGGCCTACAGCGAACAGCAGAGGGATTATGTGTTCAGTTACGATTCCACATCGGCGACGGAAGGCAACCTCCTGCCCCTGTGGGCGGACATCTATCTGGAGGTCCTCGACGAGAAGGATGCCCAGCAGGCGGCCATCATGTGGGAAGCCGGAAATATCGAGAGGGCCAAGGAATTTGTCGAAAACAACGTCCGGCGCTTCACCGCGCGCGTGTTCTTCCCCAACCGCGAGCGAGCCCTGGCGTTCCTGTGAGGCGCATGGAGATGGGCATGATCAGCATGAATAATCAACAATCGTCCCGGCAGGGCATTGCCCTCATTGTGGTGCTGGGCCTCCTGTCCATCCTGGTGATCACCGGCGTCGCCTTCTCCGTCGCCATGCGGACGGAACGGTCGGCGACTCGCGCGTATATGGATATCGTCAAGGCCCGCCATCTGGCCCAAACCGCCTTGTACCGGGTCATTGGCGGCGAGTTGAACACCCTGATTCCGCCCACCACGCCGTATCCGTTATGGAACGCCTACTCCCCGTTAGAGGGCGACATCGCCATGCTGTACGACCGGCTGGCCGATTCCCCCGCCAAATTTATCCCGATGCATTTGCGGTATGACATCAACGAGAACGATCTCGATTACACCGATTGGATTGAATTGCGTGATCCGATGAACAACGCATTCTACGGGGAATTCGCCTACCTCATCGTCAATAACTCGGGCCTGCTCGACGCCAATGTGATCGGAGCGTATGAACCCACGAATCCCGGCGACCCGCCTGCCCGTCGGTACGGATACGATCCCGGCGAGATCCGCTTCAGCCCGACCATTCTGGATGGCGTGCTGAACTCCTCGTTGCGCTCCTATCGAAACGCCTTTCGCCGGTTCGACAGCCTGCCCGAATTATACCGCCTGTGCACGCCGACGAACTTCTACGGCCAGATCGGCGCCCTTCCGCTCAAGCATCTGGGCCATCCGCCGCAGACCGGAGACCTGCCCAATTGGTTGCGCGGCGGGTTTGCCAACGATCTGCATGTGTTCTCCCGCTACCCGCGCGGGTATGCGGATAACAATATGCGCGCCGTGACCAATGTGGCCTATATCGGCGGGCCCACGAATGAATGGGACAGCGACATAATCATTGCGGATGCGCTGGCCGACATGACGCCCAACCCGATGCCCAACCTGCAGGATTTTATCGCCGTCCTGAAAGACTACGTCTCGGAGCCGTATGTGCCCGGCGATGGGAATCTGCAGCGAATATCATCGAAGCCGGTCCCTATGATCAATGAGATCATCGTAAGCAATCGTCTCGAGTTGACAGACCTTGGACCTGGATCAGGACACAGGCTGAGACACATTGTCTTCGTGACCATTGAAACCTGGTACCCCTTTCCTGAGGCAGGGCCGGATCAGTTCCGCGTTATTTTCGAAGACGCACCCGGCGCAACGCCGACGGTCGGTTTCACCATTCCTCCCTATCCGAATCTGAGCGGTGCGTACCAGCCAATGCCTGGATTTGAATCACAGCCCTTTGCGCCAACTCCGAATAGTTATCACTTGACCACATTGGCGTTTTTCGCAGATCAGCAGGTCAATAACCCCGGAGGATTCCCGTTTCCGCCAGGAAGCTCGATCCCATTTGAAACCAGCTATGAGCTTAATCATCCCATCAGGGTTGTCTACGATGGGACGGGACAGCCTACCGTTGATCGCATATCGGCGAACTGGCCTGCGGGGATGTTCTTCCTCAACGCCCAACGATCTGTAAATGTGGAGTCACCGGCATCACTCGGCATAACGGGAGTTTCAGCGAATGATCCGCGACTCAACTGGGATGCCGGCAATAACCTGCATTGGCGCGGGTCAACACCGACTCCTGGCGAGATCAACTTGCGCGTTGCCGCTGAAAGCGGTGAGTATGGATACGAGCTTGACGAAGTGGGCCGGATGTTCTCCGCGCGCGAGCGCGGCGAACTCCTTTCCGTGGGCGAAGTCGGCTATCTGCTCTATGACGCGACGAAACCGTGGACGACCATCCGCCTGCTGGAACCGGATCCCAACAACACGGCGCGCATCATCGATCGGCTGACCATACATCCGGAACCGTACCGCCGTGGCATGGTCAACCTGAACACACAGCACACCAACGCCCTGCGCGCCGCCTTCTGGACCATGCCGATCGACGCCTATCCGACCGATCCCCCCCCCCCCGCCAGCAGCGATAGGCTGACCCAGGCCATGACGGACCAGGTTGTCGCCCAGATCATGTCGGTCACCCGCGCGAATCCGGTTCTCAATTTGTCTGAGCTCAAAGATCTACTTCCCCAGGCCTTTGTCGATGGCCTGCTGAATACCGTGGATGATAAATTCAAGCGGGAAAGTCTGGTGCGGAATTCGCTCGGCGTGCTGGGGACGCGGCACAACCTGTTCACGGTCTTTCTTGCGGCGCGTACGTTCGCCCCCTCCTACAACCCTGCTGATCAGGAGCACAAGGATAACCGGGAGGACTTCGTAACCGCCGAACAGCGGGCCATCGTCGTGGTCTGGCGCGACCCCTTTATCACCACCGATCAGGCGAATAATCCTACACGAAAATCACTGGTGCAATACTTCCACTGGTTGACGGACGAGGACGAACTGTAGGGGCGTGGCACAAGCGATGTGCGGAGGCCCCAAGTCCCTGATACGACGGATGTTGTCCCCCATCCGGTCCGGGGCCGCCCGCCTTGACACCGCAGTCCGAAACGGTGTATCTTTATTAATTGGAATGGGTTCGGAAAACAGAGAATAGTCATGACGAAAGGTCTCCAGTGTGTCGCGGTGTTGCTGGCCCTCGCGGCCGCGTCTCTGCCCGCGCGAGGACAGACGTCCCTGTATGCCCAGGTCAACGTCGCCGGCGATTTCAACGGATGGCAGACCCTGCAACCCAACATGCAGTTGGTTGCCGACAACACCTGGCAGGCGGATATCGTCATCGCGCAGACCTCGTTTGAATTCAAGTTCGCCACGCCGAGTTTTGCCCAGGATTGGGGATTTTCGGGTAATCAGACGATGCCGATGACGGGCAACGGCGTTCCCTTTGGCTCGAACATTCAAATCCTGAACAACTCGGAGAACACAACGGTTCGCTTCCGCTTTTATGAACCAACGGCGGAGTTCTCCGTTTTCCTGATCAATAACGTCGATACCAACCTGGTTCAGAATCCCGGGTTTGAAGAAGCGGGAACGACCGCCGCGCGCGCGAAATACTGGCAGGCGGGCAATCCGAACGATCGCGGCGACGCCACCGGCGCGGCCGAACGGCAGAATTGGGGCACGGCGTACAGTGGTCAATGGATGGCGATGATGCTCGGCACGTGGGCCAACCAAGGCGACAACGGCGCCTGGTGGCAGGAGGTTCCCGTCGAGGCCGGTATGACCTATGAGGCTTCCGCGTTCTTTTCCGCGGAGGGGCCGCCGAATCCGTGGACGGCCGACAACCAGGAACTGCGCCTGGAATTCTACAGCCTGCTCGGTACGGAACCGCTGGTGACATACACGCGTGATCTCTCCTCCGTAACCACGCAGTGGGTGCGGCAAGCCGTGAGCGGCGTCGCGCCGGCCGGATCGGCCTGGGCGCGCATTACGGTAGAGGTTACGGGCGCCGGAAGCAGTGGCACGTTGCGCATCGATGAGGCCGACTTGCGGGCCACCACCGCGCGCCGCCAGGAGGATTTCAATACCTGGATCGGAGCCACGATCGACGATTGCTACACCTTCAGCGGCTGGTCCATGTGCGACGGGCAGTCGGTTTCCAATCTCGTTGTCGGCGATGTAACCAACGAATTAGCCCGGTCCGGCCTTGCCGCCAGCATCGCGAATCCGACGGCATCAACGGGCGGCGTCGGCTATGTGCAGAGCCCTCGCTTTCAAAGCGGCGTGGGCACGATCAGTTTCTACTACCGGCACGGCCACATCTTCTCGAGCACCAATGACCTGGGACCGGAGGAACCTGTCGCGCTGAGCGTGCAGGTGTCGTTCTCCGGCGATTTCTGGACCGAAGTGGCGCGGATTGAGAACATCTTCAATACGCAGTTCCAGCGGTTCGACCTGTTCCAGAATATCTCGGCGCCCCGCTATGTCCGGATCCAGCACGTCGGCGGAAGTACTAACCGGGTCCTCATCGAGGATGTCTCGATTGCAGAGCCCGCGGCGCAACCACGCTTCATGGATTTCGATTCCTGGGACGCCTCCGCCACCAATGCGGGCTGTCATGTGTATCTGGGGTGGCAGGTCTGTTCCGGCTTTGTTTCCAGCGCAAATGCCAAAGTCGGTAAGGCGGCGCAGGTATTCGGTTCGCCGACACACACAAACTATCTGCTGACCCCCGTTTTCTCCAACGGGTACAGCGGAATCAGCTTTTCCTATCGCCGCGGCCAGAACGGCGGGCGGCAGGTCGGCTTCCGCGTGGAATCGTCCCCCGACGGCGACAACTGGACGGTGTTGGATACGGTGACCAACATCTCGACGATTTCCTGGCTCGACTACTCCATCGTGGCCAAGCAATCCACGCCGCACTCGGTCCGTATTGTCAACATGCCGGAGACCAATGTCGCGGAAAATGCCGCGGCGTTTCTGATCGAGTACTTCGACGGCGGCGCCAACCCGCCGGCCGGATGGGAATTCAACAAGATCGGCCAGTACGATTCCACGCAGAGTTCCGGCGCCAGCCCCCCGTCCCTCCAGTTCAATGACTGGGGGTCCTATGTGATTACGCCCCTGATTACCAGTCCCACCAACGCCTCCTTCATGACCAAGGGCAACTCGATGTCGTCCGCCTCGGCCTTCACCGTG
>CAYRPR010000077.1:0-5440 GCA_964425945.1 uncultured Verrucomicrobiota bacterium
CGGGGAGAAATAGACGATAGCCAGGCAGGCGGCCAGAACGATCAGCCAGGACGCTTCCCGGATACTGAATACGGCTCGCGGCGCTTTCTCGTCCCCCGCCTCTTGGATGGGCACATAGTTGGCGTCAGTATACTTCATCTCTGCGTATGACCCATCTAAGCGTATGGCGGCAAGGCGTGTCGAGGCGATTTGGTCTACTCTATGTGATAGAGCACACAGGTCACGCCGCCGATATCCTCGATCCAGTCGGGATCGCCGGGCGCGCGATCGAGATCAATCGGGCGTTTGCGCGTGGAGGTGAGGATGACGACATCACCCGGCCGGGCGGCCGCCCATGCCTCTTCGACCCGTGCATGATCCAGCAGTCTTCGCCCGATATAAAACTCGATCTCCGCGCTTTCCGGACCGACGGCATGCAGGACATGGGCTTTTTTCAGTATCGGTTTGGTGTGATCCACAAAATGCCGGACCGCAATTTCATCCTGCTCAAAGGCCGTATAGCCGCCGATGTAGATACCCCCGGCGCACAACACAGCCAGCGCCACCAGCATCACTCCGTCGGCCGTCATGACCTCGCGATCCGCGAACAGCGCCAGCGCCAAGAGACCGATCAACACGGAGGCGCATAGCCAGCCAATATTATCAACGGGCCCGCGAGAGGATGCATACAGGAGGGCATACGACCCGGCCAGCATCAGGATAATCAGTGCGGTGCGGCTGATATAGGATATCCATGCGTGTTTCGCGAAGGACCGGTGATACAAGCCGGACAGGTACCAGCCCAGCAGGATGGCCGAAGGCGACAGCATCAGCGTCGCATAGTGGCCTTGCTTGTTGTGAAGTAACGAAAGCAACAGCATGCTCGCCCCGAGCCAGCACAGACTGAAGCGCAGGCCGTCATGTTTCCTTCCATAGCGAAGAGCGCCCCACAACGCGAAGGGGAACAGAAGGCCCCACGGCATCATCAGCGCGGGCAATCGGACCAGATAATAATCCCAGGGCCCTGGATGATCACCGCTGGTCAGGAGAGCCGACAACTCGCTCGCTACAGCGGCTTCCGCCGCCTCTTCAACCAGGTCGGCTGTCGTGACGTACAAATACCAGGGCAGGGCAAGAATCAGAAACAGCAGGGGCGCAATCCACGCGCCATGCCAGACCGTTCGCCGCCGCGCCTCGGGCGATGTCCACACATAAAGCGGCAGGGTCATCAGCGGAACAACCAGTGAGGCCGGTCCCTTAGTCAGGAATCCGAGGCCCGCGAAGATTCCTGCCAGGCTCCACCATTGCCACTTCTGTTCCTCCTTCAGCGCGATGAACAAGCTGAACATGGCCAGCGTCAGCATGGCGGCCTGCAGGATGTCCGTTTCCGCGAGCCGGGCATGACGAATGAAAAGCATGGAGCTGACGGCTATCAGCGCCGCGTACCACGCGCGCCGTCGCTCGCCCATGAGATACCGGCCTCCGAAATAGATGACGAAAATCAGTGCGACGCCGGCCGCCGCGGATGGCAGGCGCGCCACAGCCGTGGATTTGGTGGTTCCGGCCGCCTTGAACGCGGCGGCCGTCAACCAATACATCAAAGGCGGCTTCTGAAACCGCGGCTCGCCACGGTATGTGGGCGTCAGCCAGTTGCCTTCCGCGAGCATGTTCCGCGCCGTCAATGCGACGCGCAATTCCTGCGCGCGGTCCATGGCCGGCCGCCCCAGCCCCGGGAGCAGGGCCAGTGCGCACAAGGCGCCCAGGATCAGTACATGCCGCGTCGATCGTTTCATGGCCATTATTGTAGGTTCATACTCGGCCGGAACATAGAGTTTCCGCCTTACATTTTAGTAAGTTTATATACTTTGATCTCGCAACGAGCCGGTTGGATAATCGTGCGGCATGAATAGACCTGTTCCTCTTTGGGTTCTACTGCTGGCGGGCGCCCTCCTGTGGGGCGGCGAGTACGTCCGGCGCGATCTGTGGGAGCCGGACGAGGCCCGCTACACGCTGGTTTCCATTGAAATGCGCGAAGGCGGCCACTGGCTGATTCCGCATCGCCAAGGCGCTTATTATACCCACAAACCGCCGCTGATGTTCTGGCTCACCAATGTGTTTGCCTTTCTGACCGGCGGCGAAATTGGACAGGTTGCGCCCCGTCTGCCGAGTTTTCTCGGCGCCATGATGGCGCTGTGGGCGGTAAGCCGGTTGGCGTCGATCTGGCATTCGCACCGGGCCGCATGGCTGACCGTCGCGCTTCTCATGACCTCGTTTCTCTTCTGGAACAAGGGCGGTTTCGGGCAAATAGACGCCCTGTTGTGCGGTTTGGAAATGATGGCGCTCTACTTCCTGTTCACGCACAATCGCACACCCGCCACATGGCGCCTCATTTTGGCATATATCTTCATGGGCCTGGGTGTTCTGGCGAAGGGACCGGTCGGTCTGATTGTTCCGCTGGGCGCCTACGTCACGGCTTCACTCGCGGGAGGCGAACGGTCGGCGTTGCGCGGATGGCATTGGATATGGGGAACGCTGATCGCGTTGACTCTGCCGGGGATCTGGTTGCTGGGAGCATGGTGGCAGGGCGCGCCGGATGGATTCTTTGACGAGCTTCTGTTCAAACAAACCACGGGTCGTGTGGCCGGTGAATTCGGCGGACATGTTCGGCCCTTCTATTATTATCTGATGTACTTCCCGCTCGATTTCCTCCCCTGGACAATTCTGTTGCCGATCGGTTACGTCGCCATCCGGAAATCGCCGGAACACACCGTACTGCGGCGACAGCTTCTGGGATGGATCGGGTTTGTGATCCTTTTCTTCAGTTTGAGCGCCAGCAAACGCAACCTGTACATCCTGCTGGTCTATCCGGCCGCCGCGATGATGCTGGCCGCCGGATGGCACCATCTGGAGAACCTCAAGGGCAACGGTGTCAAGTACACCAGCCGGATGCTTTCCGTGGTCATCGGCTTGATTGGCGCCGGCATGCTGGTGGCCGTACTTATTAAGAACGTCCCTCTCAACGCATGGTGGTTATGGCCGGGCGGACTCGTCCTGCTAGCCGGCGGCGTGGTACTGGTACGATTCAGCGGCCGCGATTTCGATGCGACGCGCTGGTTGTGGGCCGCGTGCGGAATCGTGCTTGCTCATCATGCCCTCTTCGGCGCGTTGGTTTATCCGGCTTTTGACGACTTCAAGACGCCGGATGAATTGATTGAGGTGGTCCGGAAGTGGGTGCCGCCGGATGAGCATATGATTGTCTACATGGAACACGGTGAGATCTATTCACTCTACACCGGCCGCCTCGGTCATCGGGGCAACTCGCCGGAGGAACTGCGGGAACTTCTCGATGAACATCCACACGGTCTTATCATCCTGCGACCCCGGCACGTGGAAATTGTTCAGTCGGCTGTCGGTGATCCCTTGGTGAGCGGGACATTCATCATGGGCAGTAAGGAACGCGTGTGGCTGGCCTATGACGTTCGGCCCCGCGAGTAATCGGCCAACGGCAGATGCATCACGACCGCCGCTCCGCCCAGGTCGGCGCTTTGCTCGATCCGTAAATCCCCCTTGTGCATCCGAATGATGTCATGGACGATGGCCAGTCCCAATCCGGCGCCGGGCTTGTCGGACGTGTCGCGCCCCCGATAGAATCGTTGGAGTACCCGTTCGCGCTCCGTGGCCGGGATGCCCGGCCCCGAATCCTCGACACGCCATTCCGCCCGGTGGCCCGGCGTCCGGGCGACCGATACCACCACGCGTCCTCCGGGCGGTGTATGCTGTGAGGCATTGTTCAATACATTGGTCAGGGCCTCTTTCAGCAGGACCGAACTGCCGCGCACCCGGACGGCCTCCGCGGGTGCGCGGTATTCCACCGCAATATCCTGTTCCTGGAACAAGGGGGCGATTTCTCCGATCCACTCGCGGTGCAGAGCGTCCAGATCCATGTCCTCCATGGGCATGCCGCCGGGCCGGTCCAACCGCGATAATTGCAGTAATTGATCCATGATCCTCTGCAGGCGGACAGCGTGTTCCAAAATAGAACCGAGCGTTTCGCGATACTCCGCCGGCGACCGTTCGCGTTGCAGGGCGATGTCGGCATTCGAGCGAATGATCGCCAGCGGTGTGCGCAACTGATGCGAGGCATCGGCGCTGAAATTTTTCAGGCGTTCCACCGCATCCGCGTAGCGGTCAAATGCATCGTTGATCGTGTCGGCCAGCCGCCCCAGTTCGTCCCCGTATTTCTGTACCGGCACACGCTCGTCCAGATTCCCGGCCCGGATGCGTTCCGCCGCGGTCAGGACTTCCCGCAGAGGTTTGAGCAAGTGACCCGCGATGGACCACGCCGCTAGTAATACAAACGGAATAGTGAGCCCCATCAGGCTCATAAGAGTCATGAACTCTATGATTTCATCGGGTGGATAGCCCTTGTACTCATGCCATTCATACAGGGCGAACAAGAATAGGATCAGAAGATAAGAGGCAAAAATCAACAGCGTCAGGCGAATGAAATAGGTGCGGCGAAGCGATGTTCTCATGTCCGGCCCTTCAGCATGAAACCCAGGCCGCGCACGGTGTGGATCAGCCTGATCTCGTGTCCGGTATCCACCTTATCCCGCAGACGGGACACAAGCACATCAATAACGTTGTTCATGGAAATGGCCCGCGAGCGGACCTTCCAGACCTGTACCGCCAGCGCGTCGCGCGATACCACCTGGCCCGGTGTCCGGGCCAACAGGGCAAGCACGTCGAATTCACGAACCGTGCATTCAATGCGCACGCCGGCGCGAAAAACCTCACGCTGAAGCAGGTCAATACAAAGGTCTTCCACTTCCAATCCCTGTGGCCCGGGCGATGCGCCCCGGCGCCATTGCGCCCGCATGCGGGCGAGCAGTTCCTGGAAGTCGAAGGGTTTGACGAGATAATCGTCGCCGCCGGCGTCCAACCCGCGCACCTTGTCGGCCAGCGTGTCGCGCGCCGTTATAATCAGAACCGGGCCGGCGTTCCGTTCGCGCAATTCCTTGAGATAGTCGAGCCCGTCGCCGTCCGGCAGGCCCAGATCAAGCAGGGTGAGGTCAAATCGGCGGTCCGATGTCAGCGCGCGCGCCTCGCGCACCGTGCGGACCGGGGTCGTCTGGTACCCCTGTTCCTCCAAGCCCTGACACAAGGTCCGGCTCAAGGCCGCATCATCTTCCACGATGAGGATGTTCATACCCACGGACTACGATAGCACGTTCACACAAGCATAACACAAGTGGAATGGGGTTGGCCATGAAAACAAGCCCGCGCCTTTCGGGTTGAAGGTGGGTGAAATGGGCGTATGGTCTGATGCAAGCAGGGAGGAGGATTATGGACACGGTTATCCACGCAATCGGCACGGCGGTGCCGCCGCATGCCTACCACCAGGATTACGCCCTGCACCGCATGAAACAGTGGGTCCGTGATCACGCATCGCAACGGATTG
>CAYRPR010000077.1:5450-7987 GCA_964425945.1 uncultured Verrucomicrobiota bacterium
TTCCGGCATTGAGCGCCGATTCAGCGTGTTGCCCGATTTTCAGCCGGGATCGGAACCGGTCCTGTTCCGGGAATCCGCCGACGGCCAGCTGATCGAACCATCCACCGGCGCGCGCAATGCGATATTCGAGACGTCATATCCGGAACTGATTCGCGACGCCGCGCAACGCGCGTTCGACGCCGCGCCGCAGTTCACGCCAGGGGATGTAACCCATGTCATTACGGTGTCGTGCACCGGATTCACCAATCCGGGACCCGACCTGTTTCTGACCCACGCGTTTAGCTTGTCGCCGGGCGTCGAGCGGTATCATCTCGGGTTCATGGGATGCTACGCCGCGTTTCCGGCCCTGCGCATGGCCGATCAATTCTGCCGCGCGCGGCCCAATGCCGTGGTCCTGATCTGCTGTGTCGAGCTGTGCAGTCTGCATCTTCAGATCCGGCCGACGCCCGATTCGCTGATGGCCAACGCGCTGTTTGCCGACGGTGCCGCGGTCGTGCTGGTGAGCGCGCAACCCGCCCCGGTCGGTGAACCGGTCATCCAGCTCCGGCATTTTGTGACACGATTGGTACCCGAAGGCGAAAAAGACATGGCGTGGACCATCGGCGATCGCGGGTTTGACATGATCTTGAGCAGTTACGTGCCGCGTATTCTGGGACTTCATGCGCGCGATCTGGTCGGCGACATGCTGTCGGAAGCCGGGATTACGACGGATGATCTGTCCGGTTGGGCCGTGCATCCGGGCGGCAAGGCCATCCTGTCGGCCTTTGAGAAACAACTCGGGTTGCCGGATGATGCGCTGTCGGCATCGTATGCGGTATTGCGCGAGTACGGCAACATGAGCAGTGCGACCATTCTGTTCGTACTACAGCGCATGCTGGAGGATCGGCGCGCGCAGAATGACGGGCTCATTGCCGCGTTGGTGTTCGGTCCGGGCCTCACCGTCGAAATGGGCTTGTTGCACATGCTCGGATGCGGCCGGGTCGCAACGCCAACCATCATGGCTCGCGAGGATGACCGCTGATACACAGATCGTAATTATCGGCGGCGGACCGGTGGGATTGTTGCTCGGACTCCTGCTCGGCCAGGCCGCCATCCGGACCGTGATTCTGGAAAAACGGGACCGGCCCGTGGAACGATCCATGGCGATCGGTATTACGCCGCCGTCACTGAAGATCCTGTCGCAGGTGGGGCTGGATCGCGTGATGGAGGAGGCGGGCCATCGCATTCGCCGTGCGATCGTCCACGAAGACGGGAAGCCGGTCGGCTCTCTTTCATTCGACCGGATGCCCGGCTCGTACCGGCATATACTCTGTCTGCCGCAGAAGGATACCGAACGCATCCTGCGTGATCACCTGTCGCGATTTCCGGCCGTCCGGTTCCACGCAGGGTGCGAAGTGGAGGTTTTGCATCAGGATATCGATGGAGTCACCGTCACGGTGCGCGAACGGAAATCGGGGAGGGCGCGCCGGATCCGTTCCCTATACGCCGTGGCCTGCGACGGCGCGCGCAGTCCGTTGCGCGATCAACTCGGTATCCGGACCCGATCCGGGTACTACGCCCCGGGATTTACGATGGCGGACTATGTGGATGAGAGCGCGCTGGGTGATGCGGCCCATCTGTTCTTCTCAAGCGAACGCCCGGTGGAGTCGTTTCCGTTGCCGAACGGACGCCGACGCTGGATCATCCGCAACGAATGGCGCGGGCAGCGCGATGTGAGTGAGCCGTTTGAGAAGACGATCCTGCGTTTGACCGGGATCCGTCTCGACCCCGCATGCCGGTTGGAGGGCAGTGATTTTCAACCCCGGCGCCTGTTGGCCCGCCGATTTGCAGCTGGACGCGTGGTGTTGTGCGGGGACGCCGCGCATGTCATGAGTCCGATCGGAGGACAAGGAATGAATACCGGTTTGGTGGAGGCCGCGTGGCTGTCGGTCGCATTCCGGTCCATTCAGCAGGATGAAAGCGATGCCGCGCGATGGTTCCGCGCATACGAACGGTCGCGCAAACACGCGTTCCGTGTCGCATCGGCCCGGGCGGCGTTGGGCATGTGGCTGGGCACGCGGCAGGGGACGGCGTGGTCCCGTTTCCGACGGGTGCTGGTACGCTCGCTGTTGGAACATCCGGTCGCGCGCGATCGCACGGTCGCGTGGTTTGCCATGTTGAGCCTTCCCGACCCGTTGCAGGAAGTGTGACGCCGGCATCGCCATTCCCTTTCTTGCCATCCGCGAGAGGACGTCATATCATGGCCCGTTTGTCTTTATAAGGAGATCTGACGATGCAGGCGTTTCTTCAGTCGGATTACATGACGGTTTTTATCCACTTGGCCGGCGCCATGGTGGCCGGCGGCATCATTGGTCTGGAGCGGAGTTTCCATGGCCGTCCCGCCGGTTTCCGAACCCACTCGCTGGTTTGCGTCGCGTCGAGTCTGCTGATGCTGGTTACGCTCTATCAGTGGAAATGGCTTCCGGGCGTGCCCATGGATACGGTCCGAACGGATCCGACCCGCATGGCGCAGGGCATCATGACCGGCATAGGGTTTC
>CAYRPR010000078.1:0-7985 GCA_964425945.1 uncultured Verrucomicrobiota bacterium
CATGGGCCCGGACACGCGAGAATCGCGCCCGACCACGACGGTTCGCCGATCCGTCGCCTCCAGCGAATAGGCGCCGAATGCTGCAGCAAAGTGAGTTACGATCTCCGGCGTGAGCCCTTCACCTCGCGCCAGTTCCGCCATGGCATACGCCGGGCCCAGCCCCATGCGCGCGGGATCACAACCCGCATAGCGAAAGGCCGTGAGACATCCGAGCGGTTCGATCCCCTCCCGTTCCGCGCGCGCTTCGCTCATCACCAGCAACGCCACGGCGCCGTCCGTCACCTGTGACGCATTGCCCGCCGTCACGGTGCCCGTACGCGGCTCGAAGACGGACTTCAGTTTCGCCAGCTTCTCCGGTGCGGCGTCCGTTCGCGGACCGTTGTCCTGCGTCATGACGGCCTTGAAGTCCGGCCCGACATACACCGGTGCGATTTCCTCGGCCAGCCGTTCGCGCGCGGCCAGCGCGCGTTGATGCGACTCGACGGCGAACGCGTCCTGCATCTTCCGGGTAATGCCCCGCTCCCGCGCAATCAGCTCGGCCGTCTCGCCCATGTTCAAGCCGCAGGCGGCATCACTCAATCCCAACTTCAGGCCGATCTCCGGCTTGAAATCCGACGGCCGGAACGATGTCAGCGCCGCCGCCTTCCGGATCATCGTCCTGGCGCGGGCCAGCCGACCGAATTTCTTCACGGCCGATCGGTTGTACAGGAGCGGATAGTTGGACATGCTTTCCGTACCGCCGACAAGAAACACGTCGCCGCGCCCGGCCTGCAACTTTTCCCAGGCCTGCGTGACGGCCTCGCAACCGGACGCGCAGTTTCGATGCACGGTAATGGCCGGAACGCGATCGGGTATGCCGGCGCGCAGGGCCATGACGCGGCTTATGTTCATCGCGTCCGCGGGCTGACCCACACAACCGAAGATCACTTCATCCATTCCGCCCGGATCGAATCCGGTGCGCGTCAGCAGGGCCTGGATCGCCGCATGACCGAGATCCGCGGCGCTCATCGCGCTCAGATCCGTACCCATCCGCGCAAACGGCGTCCGCAAACCGCCCGCTATGACCAGTCGTTTCGCTTTCATAGCAGCCAGAACTTCCACGCGCCGAACCGTCGTGCGCGACGGTGACCCTCGTCCGTGACGCGCGCAGGGGCCTTCCCTTCCGCGTCCGGACGATGGTCCACCACCCGTTTTTCCTTCAGTTCAACCCCGACCCCCTGGCGCTTCCTCAGGCTCGATGCCGTATGAAAATGTATCTCGTTCGGGCGCAGTTCCGTGGCCTCCTGCAATCGCTCGGACAGCGTGCTTCTAAGGACATCTTCGGCGGCTCCGTTCCGCTTCTCGACGTGAAGGATCAGCTCATCCACCTCGAGAGGATCGTCATTCACCTTGCGCAGTTCCAACTGCCACGCCCCGATATGCTCGGTGTTATCCAGCAGGTTCTCGGGCGCATTGAAATCCACCATCGTGCCCTTGATCTTAT
This sequence comes from uncultured Verrucomicrobiota bacterium, assembly GCA_964425945.1. GTDB lineage: Bacteria > Verrucomicrobiota > Kiritimatiellia > SLAD01 > SLAD01 > CAYRPR01. Next base: position 1,484 of record CAYRPR010000078.1, read on the forward strand.
CCACCTGGATCTCGCGCACATCCGAGCGCCGGGAGATATTTCCGAACAGCCGCGGCGTGCGGCGCCCGCACCGGGGGCACGGCTCGTAGACCAGGCCGCCGTCGATGCAATCGCCCGTGCGATACCGGATAACCACGGTGCCGCGGGCGTCGAGCGGCGTGTACACGATCTCGCCGGGCTGCCCCTCGGGCTGCGCCTCGCCCGTCTCGGGATCCACGACCTCAACGATCTCCATATCGGGATACAGGTGATAGCCGGACGGCGTATCGCCGACCGGGAACGGGCACTCGCCCCACGCCATACGCGCCTCCGTGAATCCGTACGTGGCCATCACGCTGACATCCTCCGTGGCGCCGAGCTGCCGCGCCATCTCCGCCAGTTTGCGACGCATGCCGACGGGCACCTTCTCGCCGCCCAGCAGGACCATGCGCAGTCCCTTCAGGCGGATATCCTCCTCCAGTGCATGGCTGAAAACGTGGTAGATGAACGTGGGCATGCCGATGATGCAACTCGGCTGCATCTTGCGCGCGATGCGGATACTGCCCTCGGTGCCCATGACCTTGCCGCCGCCCGTGCCGATGGAAAACACGCCCGACGCCGTCGTCGCGTAATGCACCTGCCAGAAAGCCAGGTGCGGCGCGTACGGAAAGAGGTTGAGCACGCGGTCCTCCATCCGCGCATCGAAGATGTCGACCAACCGCTCGCCGGCCCGGCTCAAGCGGTCCAGATCGTGTCGCGTGTACAAGAACAGCACCGGATCGGACGACCGTCCGGTGGTGCTGCTCATGAACACCGGACGGTATTCATACTGCACGGCGTCCAGGGTCCGTTGCCGGCCTCGAAGCAGGGCGCCCGCTATAACCGCCGGCCGCCGCTTCAACTGCTCTTCCGACGGACGGATCAGGAAATCCAGGGACCGGCGCGGATGGTCCGGCGAATTGAGCAGATCCTGCTTGGTGGTGAACGGGAGGCGCCGGAGGTCATCGAGGGATCGCAGACGGTTCGGATCGAATCCACTTTGTGCAAACCGCTCACGGTACACCTGCGAATACGGCATGACTTCGTCGCGTAAATAGCGACGTAACGCGCGGGCCTGCGCCGCGCGCACCTCATCCCGCGACTGATTCGGCCATTTCGGTTTCATGATCGGTCCTCCTTAACGGACTCTCGACCAGTTCCTTCAATTCCTTCAGTTGAGCCTCCGCCGCCAGCCGGCCGATCTCGATGTACTTCTCCGGCCGCTTGAAATCGTGCCAGACGCCGTCGCACGATACCGGCCGCAGCACGACATCCGCCTGCTTGCACGCCCCTTCGGCCACGCGGGTGGCCGCCCCGTGAATACTGCGGATGAGGATATCGAGAATGTTGCCCCGCGCGAAGTAGTTCACGTAGCGATTCACGTGCGGGATCAGGTGCCGGTACCGGTCGGGCACACCGCCCTGTTCGCGGTCCAGGATCGCGCAATTGCGCAACTCGTCCGGATTCGGAATGGTGTTCACCGCAATGATGCGCTCGACGCCCATTTCCATCAGCAGGTCCACGGGCAACGGATCGGCGATGCCGCCGTCGATCAGCGTGCGTTCATGGTGCGTTACGGGCACGATGACGCCCGGCATGGCCATGCTCGCATGCACGGCCTCGGAGATGCGGCCGCTCTCGAACACCACGCGCTCGAGCGTGTCCAGGTCCGTGGCCACGATGCGCAGACCGCGAATCAGGTCGGAGAAATGCGCGTCGCCGATGGTCGCCTCGAGCAGGCGGCGCATGCGGACGCCGCGCATGAACCCCTTGCGCGGCGGCAGGACCGGATCAATGAGGCGCAACAGCGCCCAGCGACCGCTGGTTTTCGCCGCAAGCTCCGCCATGGCCCTCCCGTCGATTCCGTACGCCCACAACGCGCCGATATAGGCGCCCATGCTGGATCCGGCGATCACATCCACCGGTATGTCGTTTTCCTCCAGCACTTGGATCACGCCGATATGGGCCAGGCCTTTCGCCCCGCCCGATGACAAGGCCAGGCCGATGCGGCACCGCCCGACCTCGCGCGCCAGCAGGCGGATATGCGCCCGTAGGCGCGGGCGTTCGGCCAACAGTTCGGCCGGCGTGTCCCGTGCACCGGCGCCCGGCACCCCGTGGATCACGCCGTGAACCGGGGACCCGATCTGCTCGCTCAATACGGCATAGGGATGAGAGCGCTCGTGTTCCGCGAGACACATCATGGGCCAGATCTCGCCGATCAGCCCGGCCGGTTGCGTGCGGATCTGGCGAATCAGCAGGTTGGTCCGGTACATATCCTCCGCCACCTGACTCATCAGCGCGCAGGCGATATCCGACTGCACCAGGAACTCCAGCGAGACCGGTTCCTGCACATCCGAATCGAGATGCACGATGACATACCGGAAATGGCGGGCACAGTGGCCGATCAACGTCGCAATCGCGGGCAGGGTGCGCTCACCCGGCGGATCAAAGAGACTCAAGCGATGCAACCCGTCCTCGCTGCGCGATATCGCGTCCGCGAAGAAGAACGCGCCGTTGACGTCGCGCTGCGCGCGCTCCCAGTCCGCCAGCGACGGCGAACCGCCGCCGGCGCGGACATGGACCGCCAGCACATGGCTTTGCGTTTCCTGCTGGAGAATATGCGACAGGCATTCCGACACCACCGCGCCGCGAACCGGCGGCGACATGCTCACCAGGGACACAACCCGGCCGAGCCTCATCTTCACCTGCTCATCGCGATAAGACCGCATCTGGTCGCGCATACGCCAGGCAAGCTGACGGGCAAACGAGGAATCGCGCCCCAGCAACAGATTCACGTCATCGGCGGCGATACGCATCAGGACGGAATCCGTAATGACCCGGACATTGCTCCAGTGCCGGTCACCGCTCAGGAGAGCCCGCTCGCCGAAGGTGTCGCCGGGTCCGTAAATGCGAAGGATATGTTCGGGCTCGTCCGGAAAAACCATGTGGGATTGACAGCGGCCGCTGAGAACGATGAACAGGGCATCACCGGGATCGCCCTCCCGGTACACATAACGGCCCTTCGGATACGTGATCCGTTCCGCATGGGCCGTCATCCGCCGAAGCGTGCGCGCCGACAAACGCGAAAACAGCGGATGACTCTTCAGTATCTTGACGTTGGCGTTCATATCCGCCCCCATGGGCTCATCCCGAATCACCGACGCCGACATCCGGCTATCCACTAACCAAGGATATCCATTTGCAGCGCATTTGTCAAGGAAAGAATCACTTAGTGGCGGGTCATGTCGAATATGAAAGTTGCCATATATGAAAGGATTAGGCTCTACTTACACGAAAGGAAACAGAAGGATGACAGCATGAATATTCATCATGAAATCCGGGACGACCTGGTTGTTTTACGCCCGGAAGGGCGGCTCGATGCGTTTGGATCCGAGGAATTGAGCCGGGTTCTCAACGAGCAGATCACCCCGGATATCCGTCAGGTCCTCATCGATATGCAGGCGGTGAACTACCTGAGCAGTGCGGGGCTCCGTGTTTTCCTCGCCGCGCACAAGAAGATGCGGGACCGGAACGGCCTGCTGATGCTGTCCGGACTGCAGGATTATTGCAGACGGGTTCTCGATATCTCCGGGTTCTCCGACTCGCTGGCTGTCTATCCCACTCGGGACGAGGCCCTGGCCCACGCCCGGCGCCGGATTCAGTCGTCGCCATCGGAATATGCCGATATCGAGGCCGGACGCGTCAGCGTGCTCAATCGCCGGGAGGCGCACGGAACCGTCGATGTCATGGGGCACATCGACGACGTGCTCCACGCGCGCGTGACCCTCGACCACATCGCCAACAAGCCGTTCTTCCAAACCGAGTATTCGCTCGGGCTCGGCGCGCTGGGCGATAAGCCGGCCGATTACCTGCCCATCATGGGCGAGGCTATCATGATCGGCGGCACGATGGTCTGGCTGCCGACCGACGGGAACGATACGGCCGACTTCCTGATTCCAAAGAAGCACTCGGCGAGCGTCGTGCTCCGCACGGGGTTCAATGTTTCCATACGGGGCGGCTTCGGCGAAACCCTCCTGTTCGAATCGCGGGATCCGGACGGCGCCACCATGTCGGACCTGTACCGCGGATTGTTCGACGAGTATAAGCGAACGCGCGCGGATTTTCATGGCGCGCTCGGACTGGCCATGCGCGCCGAAATCGGCCGCGCCTACGGATCCGGCGTCACGAAATCACCCGTTCTGCCGTTCCAACCGGCCAACCACGAGATGATCGTGCATCCCTCCAACTTCGCCGAATGGTTTGAAATCGACAAGGAGCCGCGCCATACGAACCTGACCGCCCTGATCTGCGGTGCCGGCGTGGACCTGGATTCCGATCTGTCCCACTACAACCGCGAGCATCTCGACCGGGCCTTCTACATCAACCCCTCGAACAAACCCGCGCGCAACGTGCTCCTGCACAATCACGCTGTCTTCTTCAATCCGCAACCCCTGTCCGACAAGCCGGAGAACCTGGAGGATGAGATTCAACGCGTGGTCGAGAACGGCGATTTCGTCGATATGCGCCATCTCCTGGATCAAACCACGGTCAAGCGGGCCATCATTGGCGTCAATTTCGTCCAGGAGTTCAGGGAAGACACTAAGAAATAGTCGGGAGGATGGCCCGCATTCTCCCTCTTTGGAGCGCGGCCCGCCTGCCGAAATGGCGACGATGCCGATCGCATCCGCGGCGGGCAGGCTGTGTCCCGGCCGTTTCGGGCGGGACCAGCCGCAGGCATAGCCACATACCCGCGAACCTGCGGGTGGTCCGCCTTTGTCGGACACACCCGCGCTCCGAAGCCCACTGGGAAGAGCTATTCGCGCACCGTTGCCCGCATTCTCCCTCCCGGAACGTAACGCAGGCGCCGTGTCACGAACCATAGCCTGTTGATTTCCTGTGGACAGCCACGCACAATCTGCTTTCGCTGAGGTGGTTAAACCGATAAACCCGCTCAATCGCCATCTGTTGACGATCCGATGACGCTGGGGTATCTTTATAGGTTGAGATGCAACAACTTTCGCCCATAGCCAGGACATCTGTCGCCTGCTGATTGAGGCTCTCCCATGAAACGCCTATTTTCCATAGGTATTCTGTGCTCACTGGCCCTATGCCTTGCGACGCCGGCGCAACGGGTCCCAGAAACATCGCCCCCGGTGGTCATCCACGAGATCGCCTGGATGGGTACCGCTGCGTCCGCGGAACATCAATGGCTGGAACTGTACAATGCCGGTGACCGCCCCGTATCTCTGGATGGCTGGATTCTTCGGAACGCCGGCGGGCAGGTGGATGAACGGCTGAGTGGCACACTCGAGCCCGGTCATACCTATGTCATCGCCCGGTCTTCCGGTTCGTTTCTGCCCGGAATCCGGATTCATCACGAGTTGAAGGGACGCCTGTCGCCCGACGGCGACGCCCTCACCCTGTTCGATGCGCGCACCAACCTCGTGGACCGCGTGGATCAATGGCACGCCGGGTCGCGCGAAACCGCCGCGACCATGCAACGGGTTCATCCCTATCGCGCCGGCGACGATGCGTCCGGCTGGAAGACTGCCACCGTCCGCTATGATGCCGGCTACGGCACGCCGGGCTTCCGCCTGCCGCCCGAGGAGTCCGGTCAACAATTGTATCAGGTCCATCACGGTCCCGGCACACTCACCATCTTCTTCAATCAGTCCGCCCTGACGGAACTGGCGTTCGAAGGCAACGAAGCCAACCACCGGATCAACCTCGAAGATCGAGTCATCGACCGGCTTCGCCAGGCGCGTGAACGCATTGATCTGGCTGTCTATGATCTCAACCTGCCCGATACGATTGACACCCTGATTGCCAAGGCGGCCGACGGCGTGCAGGTGCGCGTCCTGATTGACGCGAAGGTGCCCAGCGATTATGAGCGCGATGAACGGTATCGGGTCATGCGCGCGCATCTGGAACGCATGGCGCGGGGCCGGGACGGGAAACTCGGTACGGCTGACGATATCCACCTGTTCGCCAACTCCCCTATTTTCGCCGTGACCGATCCGGATGTGCGGGAGGAATTCGGCCTACCCCGCGATCCGGCCGGCGACCTGCCGTTCGCCAAATTGCTGATGGGGCGCTCATCCATGCAGGGCCATCTGCTCGTGGAAGGCGCCAAGCGGGAGGAAGGGATCTACTACGCGCCCGGCGGGCAGATGCACAACAAGTTCGCCGTCATCGACGATTACCGCGTGCTGACCGGCAGTATGAATTTCACCGAGACCGGCATTTACGGCACGTCGCGCGATCGACTGGCGCGACGCATCCAAGGGAACTCGAACAACCTGCTGGACATCCACTCGCGGGATATCGCCGCCGTGTACCGCGCCGAATTCAACCAGATGTGGGGCAGTGCGACGGCCGAGCCCAATCCCCGCGAGGCGCGGTTCCGCAGTCAGAAGGCCCGCGGTCAACGCCCGCACGAGATCATGCTGGGCGATATCCCCACGCGGGTCTATTTCTCGCCGGG
>CAYRPR010000079.1:0-7975 GCA_964425945.1 uncultured Verrucomicrobiota bacterium
CGGGTGGTTCCCGACTTTGAACTGAAGGTAAAGGCGGGAATCGCCGACGAGATCCTACGGCTCAAGGAGGAGAAGAACGCCGTCATCCTCGCCCACAATTACATGGAACCGGCGCTCTTCTATTCGGTGCCCGATTTCGTCGGCGATTCACTCGAGCTCAGCCGCAAGGCCGCGGCCACGGACAAGGACATCATCGTATTCTGCGGTGTGCGCTTCATGGCGGAGACCGCCAAGATTCTCAGCCCCCGGAAGACGGTGCTCCTGCCCGCCGAGAAGGCCGGCTGTTCCCTTGCCGCGAGCATCACGGCCGACGACGTACGCCGGCTGAAGGAACAATATCCCGGTGTGCCGGTCGTGACCTATGTGAACACGTACGCCGATGTGAAGGCCGAGTCCGACATCTGTTGCACGTCCAGCAACGCGGCGGCGGTCGTGGAATCGCTCGGCACGGACACGGTCATCTTCCTGCCCGACGAATATCTGGCGAAAAACACCGCCCGCGAAACGGGCAAACACATCATTTTCCCGACCAAACTCCCGCCGGCCCAGTTTGACTCATCGATCGATTACCAGATCATCGGTTGGCACGGCCGTTGCGAGGTGCACGAGCGGTTCACGGTCGAGGATATCAAAAACGCGCGGCGGCAGTTCCCCGACGTGATCGTCCTGGCCCATCCGGAATGCAGTCCGGAGGTCGTGGCCGCCTCCGACTATTCCGGCAGTACGACGGCCATGATCAAGTACGTCAAGGACCATCCGGCCGCCCAGTACCTGGTCCTGACGGAATGCAGTATGGGCGACAATATCGCGGCGGAGAATCCGGACAAGGAGATGCTCCGCATCTGCAGCATCCGTTGTCCGCACATGAACCTGATCACGCTCGAAGATACCCGGGACGCCCTGCTCCATAACCGATATGTCATCGAGGTGCCCGAGGATATTCGTATCCGGGCGTACGGCGCGGTGAAACGGATGATCGATATCAGCGCGAAGGATTAGACGCAGGGCGGCGCGTTCTTGTCCCGGGGCGGGAAATCGAATTCGGTTTCGAAGAGCGCAACCAGTTTCTTGCAGAAGGATTCCTCGTCCTCTCCCTCGCATTGAATTCGGATCTGCGCGCCCTTTTCCAAGCCCAGCGACAACAGTTCGATTACGGAACTGCAATCGCATTCGCCGTTTTCGCCCAGGACACGAATCGTGCCGCCGTATTTCTGGGCTTCCTTCATGATGACGGCGGAGGGCCGGCAATGGATGCCCTGGCCGTTGCGTATCGTGGCTGTCAATTCGTGCATCGCTAACCTGTGGCGCCGTGGATGACCCGACGCCTGCCCTCTCCATAGCCCTTTCCGAGCGGGCAATTCAACACTAATCTTGGGCGGGCACGGGTTCAAGCAGGCGGCCGACATCGAAGAGGACGCGACCGTCGGACATCCGGTCATAGGCGCTGACGATACGGAGCCGGCCCTCGCGCACGCGCGGCGCGATAAACGGATCGACCTGTTCCAGCTCCCGCCGAAGCGCTTCCGTATGCGCGAGCACCGCGCGCTCGATCGTAAGCTCGCCGTCGACCGCCGCGTCCCGGATCGACGGGAGAATGGAACCGACCAGCGCGCCGATATGACCCGAGGCGTCCGAATCGGTGACCGCCGCCGTCACCGCGCCGCAGGATTCATGGCCCATCACAACCACCAGCGTGACGCCCAGATGCACCACGCCGTATTCAATGCTCCCGATCGCATGATCGTTCAGAACGGGCCCCGCCAGGCGAATCACGAACAGATCGCCCAGGCCCGCGTCGAACACCAACTCCGGCGGCACCCGAGAATCCGAACAGGAGACGATGACGGCAAACGGGTGCTGTCCCGCCAGGATTTCCTGCCGGCGCTCCGCCGACTGGTTCGGATGCATGGGCCGATCCTCCACGAAGCGGAGATTGCCCGCCATCAGCCGCCGCAGGGCGGCGTCGGGGCTTATCGACGCGTGCCCTTCGCCCGCCCCCTCCTCGGCGCGCGACGCGACGGGCAGGGCCAGCAGGACGGACACAATGAGCGTCAACAGGAGTCGTTTTTTCATAGGGGTTCTCTATGCGGGGGTGAGTTCGGCAACCTGGAATCCGGCCTGCTCGATCATCGCCATATCCTTCTCGTATCCCTGTCCCGGCGTGGTCAGGTACCCTTCCGTAAACATCGAATTGGCCGGATACAGGGCGAGCGGCTGCAGGTGACCGAGATTCACTTCCCGTCCGCCCGCGACGCGGATTTCGCTCGACGGGTTGACGAGGCGGAACATGCACAGCGCGCGCAGGCAATCCTGCGGCGTCAGACGCGGCACATGGGATAAAGGCGTGCCCGGACGCGGATCGAGGAAATTGACCGGGATGGCTTCGACTTCCAGTTCGCGTAATGCGACGGCGAGATCGACACGGTCCTGCAATGTCTCGCCCATGCCCACGATGCCGCCACAACAGGCCTCCATGCCGGCCTTCTTCGCCGCGCGCACGGTGGCCACGCGGTCCTGGTAGCTGTGCGTCTGACACACATGGGGAAAATAGTTCTCCGAGGTTTCCAGATTGTGATTGAACCGGTCGACGCCCGCCTCGGCCAAGCGACGGGCCTGCTCATCATTCAACAGTCCCAGCGAGGTGCAGATTTCGATCGGCACATCCTTCTTGATCCGGCGAACCGCCTCGCAAATGACGTCCAGTTCACGAGCCGACGGCCCGCGCGTGGCCGTGACCATGCAATACTTGACCGCTTGTTTCCCGTGCGCCTCGTGCGCCCCGGCCACCAGCTCCTCGACCGTCTGCAGGCGATACCGTTCCACGCCGCTGTACGAGCCGATGGCCTGACTGCAGAACGCGCAATTCTCGCGGCACATCCCGCTCTTGGCGTTCTGCAGGATATGGATGCGCACCTCGCGCCCGTGGTAATGGAGGCGAACCCGGAACGCCGCGTCGAGGACCGCCAGCAGTTCGTCATCGGATGATTCGAGGATGGCGCGCGCCTCGTCGTTCGTGACGCCGCCGGCCAGCGCTTTTTCGCTTAGTTGGGTCCACTTCATAAGATAATGTAGTCAACTCTTGTTGAGCGTTTGCGCCCGCTTGTGTATGAATAGCGCGCTCCTTGATCAACCGAGGATATCTTTCGCCCCGAAGCGGGATAGTGTCAATATGAATCACGAGGACTGGATCGACAAGACGCTCGACGCCATGCGGGCGGATCATCTGGAACGCCGTATTCAGGTCTATCCGGCCGTCGGCGGACGATTCGAGCGGAACGGGCGGACCCTGCTCAATTTCTCCACCAATGATTATCTCGATCTGAGCCGGAACCCGGACGTGGTCCGCGCCGCGGAACAAGCCTTGCGCCAATACGGCGCCGGCGCCACCGCATCCCGCCTCGTGACCGGCACCCTCCCCATTCACGATGAATTGGAACGCCGGCTCGCCGAACACAAGGGATATCCGGCGGCCCTCCTGTTCGGCAGCGGCTACATGACCAACGCGGGGGTTGTCTCCGCGCTCGTCGGTCCGCACGACACCGTGTACGTGGACCGGCTGGTGCACGCCAGCGTGATCGACGCCGTCCTCCTGAGCCGGGCCCGCATGCAGCGCTTCCGGCACAACCATATCCCGGATCTGGCGCAACGCCTCCGAAACCATACGGGCGGCGGCCGACAACTGATCATCACCGAATCACTCTTCAGCATGGACGGGGACCTCGCGCCGCTGCCCGAGCTGGCGGACCTGGCGGAGCAACACGGAGCCGTGTTGATGGTGGACGAAGCCCACGCCACCGGCGTGTACGGGCCCCGCGGCGCCGGCCTCGTGGCGGAACATCGCCTGCAATCCCGCGTGCAGGTCTGCATGGGCACGCTGAGCAAGGCGCTGGGCGGTTACGGGGGATTCATCGCCTGCTCGGAGAAGATCCGTGCGCTGATGATCAACAAGGCGCGCGCTCTGATCTATACGACGGCCCTGCCGCCCCCGGTCGTCGCCGGCGCCAGCGCCGCGCTCCACATCCTGGAGCAACAGCCGGATCGAGGGCGCACGCTCCTCCAGCGCGCCGCGCAGATTCGCGATCGGCTTCAGCAGGCGGGCCTGAACACGCTCCACTCGGCAAGTCAGATCATTCCGGTACTGGTCGGCGACAATGAGAAGGCGCTCGACCTGTCGCGCCGCCTGCTCGATCGCGGCATGCTGGTCGTCGCCATGCGACCGCCGACGGTGCCGCCGGGCATGGGACGCCTGCGCCTGTCGCTGACCCTGGCCCATTCCGATAAAGACATTCAACAAGCGGCGGACATTCTGGTACACTGCGCGCGAGAAGTGAATCTGCTATGAGCACACCATCCATGCTGGTCTTGAACGGCTGGGGCTATCCGCCGGACTCGCTGGACCCCTTGTCCAGCCGGCTGGACACCCCCGGCGCCACCCTGCGCTCGCTATTCGACATCACCGGCATGAAGCCGCGCAAGGGTGAGGACGCGCTGCGCCCCTCTCCTTATGCATGGGAGGTACACCGCGCGCTGGCCGATTGTCCGGACGGCGCCATCCTGATCGGCTGGTCGACCGGCGCCGTGATCGCCCTCGAATCGGCCCTGCATTGGCCCGAAGCCGTGCGGAAACTGGTGTTGCTCAGTCCGACGGCATCCTTCTGCATGCGGGAGGGTTATCCGCACGGGCTCGAACCGTCCCAGTTGCGCGACATGATGGCCGGCCTGGTCAAAGGCAGTCCGGAGCGGGTGCTGGAGCGTTTCTTTGAACAGGCCGCGGAGCCTGAATCCGTCGCGCCGGAAATCGCGGCGGGCATCATCCGGCAGGCCCTGGATCGCGGCGTCCCGGCCCTGATGTCCGGCCTGCGCTATCTCCTGCAAACCGATCTGCGCGACCGGGTGGCGGCCATTCAAGCGCCCACCGTGATTATCCACGGAACCGTCGACGCCGTTATCCCCTACGGCGCGGCGACTTGGCTTTACAATCATCTGCCAAACGCTATAGTCCGCGAATACGTCGGCAAGGGACATACCCTCCCCCTGGTCGAGCCCGAATCCGTGGCAGGGGATATCAAGACGTTTTTGGCATCATGACACATTCGACAACGACAGCGCATAACGCCCCCGGCCATCGTTTCTCCGCCGCCGCCGCGACCTATGACCGTCACGGCATCGTGCAACAACGGGCCGCCGATCACCTGATCGAAATGATGCAGGTCGTCCCGGACGCCAGGACGATCCTGGACGTCGGGTGCGGCACCGGAAAGTTGACCGAGCGGCTGCTGGAACAATATCCCGACGCCGCCATCGATGCGCTGGACGCCGCCGCCAAAATGGTCGATCTGTGCCGGTCCAAATGGCCCGATCATCCGCGACTGCGTTGTCATACGGCCGACATCCTGACCTTTGGGGACCGGGGCGCCTACGACCTCATCGCCAGCAGTTCCTGCCTGCACTGGATACATCCGTTTGACCGGGGTATCCGGCATCTCGCCGCGATTCTGGCGCCCGGCGGACACCTGATCTTCTGCGTGATGACCCGGAACACGTTCGTCGAATTGCAGGAAGCGCGCCGCCTGGCCGTCCCGCACAAGCCGCCGACCAACCCGCTTCCCGAGGTCCACCACGTGACCACGGCCGTCGAGGCATCCGGTTTCCACATTCTGCGACACGAAACCCATACCTACCGGACCACCTATCCGTCCACCCGGGCGTTCTTCCGGAGCATCCATGAGCTCGGTGTGACCGGGTCGCAACGCCATCAGCTCACCCGGCAGGAACTGCATCTGCTGGAGCAGACCTACGAGGCGCATTTCACCTCGCCCGGCGAAGGCATTTACGCCTCCCACGAAGTGGACTTCTACGTCACGCAACAACCCGCATGAAGAACGGCTGCTTCATCACCGGCACCGATACCGGGGTCGGGAAGACCGTGTTTGCCGCCTGGCTGCTCTGCGCCCTCCGCCGCCGCCATCTGGACGCCTTCCCGATGAAACCGATCCAGACCGGCTGCGAACGGAAGGGCGAGCGTCTCATCCCGCCCGATCCCCTGCTCTGCCTGCAAGCGGCCGGCCTGGAGGCCGACCACGCCGTGTGGGAGGATATATGCCCGTACCGGATGACATCACCCGTGTCGCCGCATCTGGCCGCGCGACGGGAGGGCGTCATCCTCTCGATCGATCGCATCACCGCGTCCGCGCATCGGCTGTGGGAACGGCACGACACCCTCCTGGTTGAAGGCGCGGGTGGCGTGCGCGTTCCGATCAACGATAAGGAATCCATGCTGGATCTCATGGTCTCGCTGAATCTTCCCGTCATCCTGATCGCGCGCCCCGGGCTCGGCACCCTGAACCATACCTGGCTCTCGGTCGACGCCCTGCGCGGCGCGGGCCTGTCGGTGGCCGGCGTAGTGCTGGTGCATACCCACCCCGACGTTCCGCCTGAGCTGACGGAGGATAACGCGAAGACCCTTTCCGCGCGTTGTGGAGTTGCAGTCTGGGGCCGGTTGTCGTATGATAAAGTTATCCCGTCGCACAGGATATCCGGTTCCCGTCTGCTGCCGCTTGCGGACGAGGACCTGCATCGTCAGGCGGCGGCTTTTTTCCCGTCATGAGCAAACAACCGCACAGTCCATTCGATTTCTGGTACGCGCTGAACAACACGGAGATCGTCATATCGCCGTCCGGACGACTGGAAACGTTCGGCTCCACGGTCGTGAACTATCACCTGCTGACCGAGTTGATGGATTCGGCGAATCAGGTCCGCATCCGGGAAGGCCGTCTGCAGGCGTACCGGCCCGAGATCGTCACGCCGCAATCCTTTGCCCAGCAATCCGCCGAGGGATTCGGCGAGGAGGGCGACAAATACCTCCAGTGGCTGAAAGAGAACGAGCAGGACCTCGTGATCCTCAAATACGGGTTCATGCTCAAGAAGGAGGATATACGCCAGTATGTCGTGCACGATAGCATGCTCATGGCCATCGACCAGGTGAAGAAGAACATCGCCGAGAAGGACGACCCCTTGTCCGCCCTGCTGGTGGGCGTGGACAAGCCCTGGGAAGTCTGCCTGCTCAAGCTGATGGTCGAAGTGACGCAGAATTCCATTCTGGGCAATGTGCGCGATCTTCAGAAGCACCGGCTGTTGTCCGGCCCCGGCGAGCGCAAGGAAGAGGAGGTGCGAAAGGAAATCGAAGTCGCCTTTGCCGCCGCCGCGCAGGATCGCCGCTTGATCGCCCAACTCGCCGCCAAGCTGGAGAAGTACGGCTTGTTCAACGAGTACGAAGACCGCTTCTTCGCGCTGGTACGGACCCCCTCGTGATCCACGAGCTATGGCGGACTTGTTTAAGTCCGCCATGTCTCGTGCGCGCGGGACGCGAGATCAGCCGGGCGACGCCAGCAGGCGCCCGACCGCATCACGCAGGCCATGCATGATGCGCTGATGAGCGGACTCCCCCTCGCCCGCCTTCTCCAAGTCTGGCGAATTCAGCGGCGCGCCGATGCGCACCACGATACGGCCCGGCCGCGGAATGGTCCGGCCCGGCGGCAACGACTCGTAGGTCCCGATGATGGCGACCGGCAGGACCGGCACGTCGGGATATTCGCGCAGGATCAGACCGAGCCCGGGACGGAACGGTTGCAACGTGCCGTCCAATGATCGCCCGCCTTCGGGGAACCATACCATCGCCCGTCCCCGCTTCAGAACGGCCGCCCCGAAGGCCAGACTCGATACGGGCCCGCGTTTCGGATCAATCGGAACGACCTGGCCGATGCGGCTGATCAGACGCATGATCGGATTCCGGAACATCACGTCGGTCAACCCGGCCCAATAGTACGCCTGAACCACGCGCCGCCCGATCGCCGTAATCAACGCCGAGGCATCCAGATAACTGACATGATTCGGCGTCAGCACATACGGCCCCTCCTTCGGCAGGTGTTCCCGTCCCTGCAATTCAATCCGGTAATACACCCGCATGAACGGCTCG
>CAYRPR010000080.1:0-7966 GCA_964425945.1 uncultured Verrucomicrobiota bacterium
ATCGTGCAGATTTATGACGCGGGGGAACTCGAAGGCACGGCCTACTACGTGATGGAATTCATCGACGGTTTCTCCGTGGGCGAGCTGCTGTCGCAGAAGGGTCGGGTCAGCGAGAACCAAGCCCTCGTGATCGCCGAGGGCGTGGCCGGCGTCATGAACGCGCTATGGGAGAAAGGCCGGATCATCCACTGCGATATCAAGCCTGACAACATTCTGATCGACCGCGAAGGCGCGATCAAGATCACGGACCTCGGGTTGGCGCGCATGATGGGCTCGGCCGCCCGCAAACTGGATTCCGACCTGATCACCGGCACGCCGAACTATGCGTCCACCGAACAGGCCCGCGGTCTCGAGGACCTCGATTACCGCGCCGATATCTACGGCCTCGGCGCCACGCTGTACCACATGCTGACCGGCCAACTGCCGTTTGCCGATACCGAGGGCATGGCGGCGATGGACCGGCACCTGAACGGATTTCTGCCCGACCCGCAATCGCTCCGCCCGGACCTGTCCAACGGCGTGGTCTGGCTGCTGGAAAAAATGATGACCAAGGACCGAAGCCTTCGCCACAAATCGTGGAAGGACGTCATCGCCGATATCCAGGAAGTCCGGAACGGTCGATTGCCGCTCGGCGAGATGCTGGCGGCCGGCCAGAGCACCGTGGAACGCACGGAAGAGCGGGAACGGGCGACGCGACGGCAGATCGACGCGATGAAACCGAAGAGCGTTCCGCACGCGCCGTTGAAGATCAAGGCCGGGCCCGTACCGCGGAAATTGAAGAAATCACCGCAACCGGTACCGGACGAAGCCGATGAGGCCGCCCGCCTTCCGCCACCGAAGCGGGTCGTCCTCTCCAAATCCGCGCGCCGGAAACTGCTCGCGGAGACGCCCCCGGACGACAGCGAATTGCCGCGCGCGCTCAGCGCCCTGTTCTTCCTGCTGCTCGTCCTGCTGGTGTCCTATGGCGGAACATTCTACTACTTCATGAAACCGGCGCCCGGCGAAGCGACCGCGCAGGTCGAGCCGGCCCCGACCGCGCCGGTCCGTCCACCACCGCCGGCCGTCCGGCCGGAGCCCGCGCCGCCGCCCGCGCCCCCCCGTCCCCCGACCACGGCCACAACGGCGCCGGCGCCACGCCCCGCTCCAGCCCCACAACCCGCGCCCGCCGCACCGGAGCCGTGGGACAATCCGGACTATGCGGAGGCGATGCGCCTCCTGCGCAAGGCCGATGCCGATTTCCAGGCCTTCCTGCAAAGCCGCGATCAATCCAAGCTGGATGACATCGAACCGGATTGCCGTATGGCCATTCAGTTACTGGAATCGTGCCGCGCGGACGCGCCGCCGCACATCAATATCGGCGAGCACATCCGTCAGAGTTTCCAGCTGATGTCGAGCAGTCGGGGAGCACGCATCATCGGGAATTGACCCGCATGAACCCTTTTGCGCGATTCGACCCCCACACCGGCGACTATCATCCCCGGAACGCCCTCGCCTGCGCCCACGCCGCCCGCGCGGTCTATGCGTCCGCCGCCGACATCCGCGCGCGCGTCCGGGCCTGGGGTTTCGCGGCATCCACATTCGTGCGGAATGAAAATCTGGAATGCTTCGGCGCGCGGCGCGACGACATGATCCTGCTGGCGTTTCGCGGGACGGAGAATCTTGCCGACTGGCTTACCAACAAACGCGTCAGGAAAACGTCCGGCCCCTGGGGCCAGGTCCACCGGGGCTTCTATCGCGGGGCGCGCGCCCTGCTGGGATTCGACCGCTCCGACCGGCTCTGGTCGGCCATGGAGCGATGGGGAGCGCCCGACAAGCCGTTATGGCTTGCCGGGCACAGCCTCGGCGGCGCGCTCGCCGTGCTGTCGGCCATGCTCCTCGCCGAGCGCGGCGTGAAACCACAGGGCATCTACACGTACGGCCAACCCCGCGCCGGCGGCATTCGATTCGCGCGGCGATTTCAAGACGAGTTGGGCGACCGGGCATTCCGTTTCGTGAACCGGCGCGACATCGTGCCGACGGTTCCGCCCGTCTACTTGTTTTACCGGCACGCGGGCACGCTGATCCGCATTCGGACGGATGGCGCCCTGGTCCGCGGTCCCTCGCGCGTGGAACCCGCTCCGCGACGAGCAGCGCATCATCGATCAGCCTCTCGCGTGCCCCGGAACCGCGCCAGCGCACCGGACCACGGCATCGACCGCTATATCGCCGCGCTGGAATCGAACCGCGACACCCGGCTCTGATCGGTCGCCGGCTTCAAGCCGGCCAAACAGCTTGCCTGCGAGATCATTAAGTCGGAGGATCTGAATTCCGGCCGGGATTACGGCGGCACTCGCGGAATCAATCCATTCGCGTGAAGTCCTCATCTTAATCAGGGAGATTATGATTGGGATATGGAACCCCGGTTCCCGTGCGCGCCATCCTTCAACGGAATTCCGCCACGAGGAATGTGTGATCGGACGGACGCGTTTCGCGGCGCGGCTCCAGATCGATCCAGGCGTCTTTCGCACGACGCGCGAGGGGCGGCGTGGCGAGAATGTAATCGATCCGCCAGCCGTGCCCCTTATCCATCGCGTGCGGGTCGCGATAATCATAAAACGTGTAATGCCCCGCCTCCGGATGAAACCGCCGGAATACGTCTTCAAAACCCCACGCCCGGCATTCGGCGAACGCCCGCCGCGCGTCCTCATGGTAGCAGACATGCTTCGCGCGCTGTTCCGGATTGTGCACGTCGATCGGGTCGTGCGCCACGTTCATGTCACCCAGCCAGACAAGCGATGAGCGGGGCGTGAAGCGCCGATTCAACCAGTCGCGCAGCCGACCGAACCACTCGACCTTGTAGCGAAACATGGGATGATCGATCGCCCGCCCCTGCGGAACATACGTGTTCACCACGTGCCGTTTGCCGAATCGGGCGTACAGCAACCGGGTTTCATCGCGCGACGGGCCGTCGTCCAATCCGCAGGACACCTCGTCCGGCGCCCGGCGCGACAACAGGGCCACCCCGTTGTAGGATTTCTGGCCGCGGAACGACACGTGATAGCCCCGACGCATGAACGGCTCCGCCGGGAACAGCTCGTCCACGACCTTCGTCTCCTGCAAGCCGACGATATCGGGTTGATGGCGTTCCAACCACCGCGCAACCGTATCCAGCCGAGCGCGGATCGAATTCACATTGCAGGTAGCAATCTTCACAATCCGTTGTGCGCCAGGCGGGGAAAATCCTTCAGGGGCTGTTGCTTGTCCAGGATCGCGACCAGCGCTTCATACAGCAGGTCCATGCCGTGGGCGGTCAGGTGCAGGCCGTCCACCAGGCACCCCCCCTCCCAGTCGTCCACCTGCTGGATCAGATGGAACAGATCGACCACCGGTACGTTCATCTCCGCGCCGAGCTCGAAACAGGCCAGCGCATACTGCTCGGTGTAGTCCATGCGGCGGCTCCGCGTCTTGCGCTCGTCCAGCGGCGGCGGGGAGACCAGGATCAACCAGGCGCCGCCCACCGCGATGCGCGTCGCCATCTCCTGCAGATTCTCGCGGTATTCCTCCAGCGGGACATGCTGGATCTGTCCGGGCAGGGCGCTGTCGTTCATGCCGAATGACAGAATGACGATGTCGGGATGCTCGGCCAGGACCGCGCCGTGGAGGATCTGCATCGCCTCCCGCGTGGTGTAGCCGGAGAAACCGCGCGCGAGCACGTCCGCGCGGCGCACATACCGCTCCGCCAGTTGCGCGACAAACCCGCGCGACTCGATCACCACCCCCATCTCGGTGATGGTATCACCGAAGCAGACTATCTTTTGCATGTATACCCGCCGGCGCCCGCCGATCTCAGGAATCCTCCCGAGCTTCGCGCAGGGCTGAAATGACTTCCTCGTCGTGCGAGCCCGCCTTGACCTTGTCGATCACCCGGGCCACGTGGCCCTCCGGATCGATGATGAAGGTCACGCGCCGGGCCAGGAACCCGCCGATGGCCAACGCGTCGAAGGCCTTCGCCAACTCGAGGTCTTCGTCACACAACAGATCCCAAGGCAGACTATGTTCCTGCTTGAACGCCTGTTGCTTCTCCAGACCGTCGGCGCTGACGCCGAGAATCACGGCGCCCATCGCCTGGATATCCCCGTAATGATCGCGCAATGTACAGGCCTGCGCGGTGCATCCCGCGGTGAAGGCCTTGGGATAGAAATAGAGCACCAGCCACGATCCCCGGTAATCCGACAGCCGGATGTCTTTCCCCGTCGTGGACAGGATCGCCAGGTCCGGCACAGGGTCACCGGCCTGCATGGCCCAGCCCGTCGACAATCCCAACCCGATGCATCCCGCAGCCAACCATCGTTTCATGACACGGTTCCTTTTTTCGCCAGTTCATTTTCCGACCGTTCAGTATAGCACGCGCGCCGACCCCACGGCAACCCCCCAGCGGAGCTCAAAGTCGAAGCGGCGCAACCCCAGGGGCGAAGCATCCGTCCCGTCGCTTGACATCACGGGCGATACAGGCACATTGAGCGATTCAAAGGATCACGCATACGCCATGTCACTGTCGCTCAAGACGTATATCCGCCGACACCGCTGGACCGCCCTGCTCGGCATCCTGCTGGTCTTCGCCAGCGTGGCCATCACCGTTTCCGTCCCATTCATCACCCAGGTGGCCGTCGACACCATCCGAAGCGGCGACTTCACCATCCCGCAACTGCTCGGCTACTCCGGCTTGTATCTGCTGGCCGCCGCCGTGGCCGGACTGGCCGCACTGTTCATGCGGCGCGTCCTGCTGTCCCTGAGCCACCAGATCGAATTCGAGATCCGCCGCGATGTGTTCGATCACCTGACGCAACTCGACCACGAATTCTACAGCCGGGAACGCACGGGCGACCTGATGACCAAGATGACATCCGACCTGAGCTCCGTCCGGGAATTCGTCGGCCAGGGACTCCTGCAGGGAGCGCGCACGACGCTCGGCTTCACGATGGCCTTCGGCGTGATGTTCACCATCAACGCGCAAATGGCCTGGGTGATGCTGATCCTTCTGCCGTGCATCAGCCTGCTGTTCTTCGCGCTGTTGAGTCTCATCCGCGCGCGCTACGAGGCGTCGCAGGAACAGTTCTCGATCATCTCCAACTTCGCGCAGGAGAATTTCGGAGGGGTACGCACGGTCAAAGGATTCGGCATCGAACAGCGGCAGGAGGGTCTGTTCGGCAAGCTGAACGAGGAGTACATCGACCGCAAGATGTCATTGAGCCGCGTTGAACGGCCGCTGTGGCCAATGATGACCTTCCTGTTCAGCCTCGGCGTCGTCCTGCTCCTGCTCGTCGGCGGACGGCAGGTGATCGACGGACACATGACGATCGGGCAGTTTGTGCAATTCACCCAGTATCTGTTCATCCTGCAGTGGCCGATGCTCGCGCTCGGCTGGACCGTCAACCTGTTCCAGCGCGGCCGGGCGAGCTGGAAACGCATCCAGTCCATAACCGAAACACGCCCGTCAATCCGCGATGATGATCGGACGGACGCGTCCGCGCAACCGGACGGCGGCGGCATCCGCTTCGAGGATGTCGGCCTGGTCATGGGGGATACGCGCGTACTCGAAGGGATCAACCTGGAAATTCCCGACGGCGCCACGATCGGTATCACCGGCCCGACCGGAAGCGGAAAGACCCTGCTGGCCTGGCTGATACCGCGGATCATCGAACCGCGCGCAGGCCGCGTACTCGTCGATGGCCACGACGTCCGGACCGTTCCGCTGGAACGACTGCGCCGGCATATCGGGGTCGCGCCGCAGGAACCGTTTCTCTTCTCCGACACGCTCGCCAACAACATTGCCCTCGGACTGCCCGAGACCAACGAGGAGAAGATCGTCTGGGCGGCGGATATCGCGCAATTAAGTCCAGACGTCGATTACTTTCCCGGCGGCTATGAGACCGTGCTCGGCGAACGCGGGGTGACCCTGTCCGGCGGCCAGCGCCAGCGCACCGCCATCAGCCGCGCCATCGCCAAGAAACCGCCGATCCTGATCCTTGACGACGTCTTCTCCGCAATCGACACGCAGACCGAGGCGAATATCCTGCAACGGCTCCGGCCCGTCCTGGAGAAGCGCACATCGATCCTCATCAGCCATCGCGTGTCGACCCTGCGCCACGCCGACTTCATCGTCGTCCTCGAAAACGGACACATCACACAAAAGGGCTCGCACGACGAGCTGGTGCGGCAACCCGGCTATTACCGCGACCTGGACGAGGTCCAGCGCCTGGAAGCCCGGCTGGAGACCGCCGAATGACCATCCACGAACAGGAAGTCACAGGCAAGCTGTTCGACGCCCGCCTCACGTCGCGTCTCCTGCAGTACGTCCAACCCTATCGGATCTATCTCGGCTTCGCCCTGCTCGGCCTGTTCGGCATGGCCCTGATCACCGCGTACCTGCCGGTCCTGATCAAGACGGCCATCGACGACTACATGGTTGTCGGCGGGGATATCCTGACGCGCGCCGAACGCGTGGCGGGACTCATGCGCGTCAGCCTGCAATTCATCGGCCTGTCCGTGGTCGGCTTCGTTCTTCGATACGGCGAGAGCTATTGTATGACGTGGGTCGGGGAACGGATCATCTTCGATCTGCGCGCCGATATTTTCTCCAAGGTCCTGCGCCTGCCCTTGCGCTACATGGACCGCACGCCCGTCGGCCGCCTGATGACCCGCGCCACGTCGGACGTGGATGCGATGCAGAAGATGGTGACGGACGGGTTGGTCGGCCTCGCCGCCGACTTCTTCGCCCTGTTCGGCATCATGGGGTTCATGATCTACCTGAGTCCGCGGCTGGCCGGCACGCTGTTTGTCGTGTTCCCCCTGCTGTTCGTCGTCCTGTTCGTGCTGAACCATCGCATCCGCCGCTCGCACCGGGAGGTCCGGCGCCGGCAATCGGCGCTGAATTCGTACCTGCAGGAGATGATCACCGGCATGCTGACCGTGCAGTTGTTCAACCGTGAACCGGCGGTCCGCAAGCGATTCGATCACCTCAACGACGACTTGCGCAAGGGTTGGATCGAATCGGTGCGCTGGTTCAGCTATTTCTTCCCGTCGATGGAATTGCTGAACGCATTGTCGTTCGCGTTGGTATTCACGATCGGCGGATGGATGATCCTGGGCGATATGGGGGGCGTGACCATCGGCGTCCTCGCCGCGTTCCTGGCGTATATCCGGGATTTCTTCCGGCCGCTGGAGGATCTGTCGGACAAATCCAACATCTTCCAATCCGCCATGGCCTCCTCCGAGCGCATCTTCAACCTGCTCGACGAACCGGAGGATATCCGCGACCCGGCCGAGCCGGTGGAGATCACTTCGTTCCGCGGCGAGGTCGAATTCGACCGGACCTGGTTCGCGTATATGGATGAGGACTGGGTTCTGAAGGATGTCTCGTTCCGCATCGCGCCTGGCGAGTCCATCGCGATGGTCGGCGCGACCGGCGCGGGAAAGACATCCATCATCAGTCTGATCGCGCGGTTCTATGACGTACAGCGCGGTGCGGTGAAGGTGGACGGCCGCGATGTGCGCGCATACCGGCCGGTCGATCTACGGCGCCGGATCGGCATGGTCCTGCAGGATCCGTTCATCTTTTCCGGAAGCATCGCCGACAACATCGGCATGCACAACCCGGACCTGTCGCGCGAGGAGATCGTGCAGGCCGCCCGCTACGTCAACGCAAGCCGGTTCATCGAGGCCCTGCCCGACGCCTACGAAACGCATGTGCAGGAACGCGGCATCACGCTCTCAACCGGCCAGAAACAATTGCTCACTCTCGCGCGCGCGCTGGTGCAGAACCCGGACATCCTGCTGATCCTTGACGAGGCGACGGCGAATGTGGATACCGAATCGGAATTGCTGATTCAGGACGCGTTGCGCAAACTGATGCGCGGACGCACCAGCATCATCATCGCCCATCGCCTCTCGACGATCCGCGGTGTTGACCGCATACTCGTCCTGCGCC
>CAYRPR010000081.1:0-7959 GCA_964425945.1 uncultured Verrucomicrobiota bacterium
AATGGAACAACAGGCCGAAACTCGAGCTGTTGACGTAGGTCAGATTCTCGCAATCCACAATGACGCGCGGGGACTCGCCCTCACACAACGGGTCGATAATGGCGCGCAGATCGTCCGTATTGGCCGTATCGATGGCGCCTTCCAGAGTAACGATCTGGCAGTCATCCACCGGCCTGACACTGGCATGAATCTCCAATTTCGGCATGCCCTGATCCTTCTCTCTGCGCCCGGCATAACGTGTTTGCGTTACACCCTGTTCTGTGCCATATAGTTGCGTAGCGCGTCGGCCCGGTATGAGAGGGCTGCGCGGGCAACATTCGCTAATTCGTGCGAATCAGGTTACTATTTTACCGGAAGGCCTGTCTACTGGTAAAGCACCGGGGAAAGGCCGCAATAATCCCTGATTGATAACACTACGATTCTATAGGGGGAACACGTGAGCGCGCGATCAAAAGTCGCTGTATTAAGAACATCGCCCGAGACGGTGCTGGAGGATTACCACCGCCTGATGAATCTGGCGGGTTATCAGGACACCCTGCCGAAATCCGCCGATACCGCCCTCAAGATCAATATATCCTGGCATTTCTTTTACCCGGGCAGTTCGACCACTCCGTGGCAATTGGACGGGGTGATCCGCGCGATGAAGCGGGACGGTTACGACACGAGGCGCATCCATGCCTGTCATAACCGGACGGTCGTCATTGATGCGCGTCTCGGCGAGCGGGAGAACAAGCAGGTCCAGGTTACCGATGCGCACGCCCTGAAGAATATTCATCTGTACGAGGACGAGGAGTGGATTCATGTCCGCGAGGCGGTCGGCGATATCGCGGATAAATTCCTCTGTCTTAATGACGTGTATCCGAACGGATTCATGATCCCCAAGCGCTTCATCGGCGAGAACATCATTCACATGCCGACCGTCAAGACCCATGTGTTTACCACCATGACCGGCGCGATGAAAAATGCGTTTGGTGGTTTGCTGAACGAGAAGCGGCATTGGACCCATCCGGTCATTCATGAAACGCTGGTCGATCTCCTGCGCATTCAGAAGAAGATCCACAGCGGAGTATTCGCCGTGATGGATGGAACGTTTGCCGGCGACGGACCGGGGCCGCGCTGCATGATCCCGCACGTTAAGAACGTCATCCTGGCCTCGTCCGATCAGGTGGCGATTGACGCCGTGGCGGCGAAATTGATGGGTTTCGATCCAATCCGCGACGTGAAATTCATCCGGCTGTCGCACGAGGCGGGGTTGGGACAGGGCGACCCGCGCGAGATCGAATTGGTGGGTGATGTGGATGCGGCGTCGGAGTCATGGAATTTCGTCGGCCCCTTCAAGCGCATGACATTCGCAAGCCGCATGCAGCACCTGATCTACTGGGGCCCGCTGAAGAAGCCCGTGGAATGGTCGCTGAAGACAATCCTGGCGCCGTGGGCGTATCTGGCCAGCGTGCTGTACCACGACACGTTCTGGTATCCGGCGCATCGCCGGATGGTGCGCGATATTCTTCAAAGCGGTTGGGGGCAACTCTTCCAAAATTGGGAACGGTTGGCCTTGCCTCCGGACGACCTGTCGACGGCGGGTTGGAAGGTGGAGGGCATGGAGCCGGTCGCGCTGAAGACGGAAAGCATGAAGTATCTGCTGGAATCGTTGCGGATTCTGGGTCTGTGCGTGCGGGAGGCGCCCGAATTTGCGGCGCGGAAGCGATTGCGCAAGGCCATCCGCTAGCGGATTTCCGCCACCAGCATCGAGAAGTCGTCGCTGACCTCCTCGGATCCCCGGTGCGCATCGACCGCGCGGCGCAGGGCCGCGATGATTGCGCCGGGCGCCTGGTTTCCGCATTGACGAATGACCTCCATGCAGCGCTCTTCGCCGAACTCCTCGCCGTTCGCGTTCATCGCCTCGGTCAATCCGTCCGTGTAGAACACAATCCGGTCGCCCTCCGCCAACGCGAACTCTCCGGTGGGATAGTGCTGATCTTCGAGAAAGCCGAGTGCCGGACCGGGAGCCACCTTCAGCTCCTCCAGACGGGATGTGGCCGGGCTATACCGGAGGGGATGCGGATGCCCCGCATTGGCCAGGCGCAAGGTGTTACTCGACAGGTCGAGCACGCCGTAGATGAGTGTGATGAACTCGTATTCCGGGATCTCCTTGACAAGCATTTCGTTGAGCGAGTACAGCACGCGATCCGGTTGGAGTAGGTCGGCGTGCAGGTGACCTCGCGCGAAGGCGTTCTTTTCCTTCACGGATTGCACGGCCATTTTGAGCAGGCCGGATATCAGGGCCGCGCTGACACCGTGCCCGGCCACATCGGCGATATAGATCGCGACATGATCCTGTCCCAGGCTGAATACGTCAAAGAGATCGCCGCCCAGGATGTCCGATGTCAGATAGAATTTGTCGAACACCACGCGATCCTGGCGGGGAAACGTCGTGGGCAGAAAACCCAGTTGAACCGTCTGCGCCAGTTTGAGGTCGTTTTCCATCTGGGCGTTTTGTTTGGCCAACTGCTTGTTCGAGGCGCGAAGCATCTCGTTACGGCTTTCCAGTTCCTCGCTGAGCAGTTTGATGTGATCGAACGCCTCCCGCTGCTGGTAGTACAAGAGAATGACGAGTGTGAAAAGGATGGCCACCATCGCGCCGGTGAATCCCATTACAATCTGCACGGCAACCAATTTCTGGCTGACCGTATCGGCGGTGATATCCACGCCGACAATGCCGACGGTCTGAGCCCGCTCGTTCCGGATGGGGGCGTAGCCGGACATCAGATCGGGATAGGGGGGGTCCGGCTGGATGGCGTCATCCGCGGTCGGCTGATACCAGGCTTCGATCATGTGCGGCCATTCACTGGCGTCATAGGGGACGCCCGGCAACTGGCTGACTTCGGCGTCACCGATCGTCCCGTCACCGTCGCGATCCCTCGTGGTTTCATCGACCACATAGACGTAATCGCTTTCCATGGCGCCCGGCGCGCGGTCCCGGCGCATGGTGTAGATGTACTGCACGTCGGGATTCAGAATCGATACGCGATCGAGCACCTCGCGAATCCGGTTGTATTCCGGTTTGACCATATCCGCCGGTGTGTGAATCGCTTCCAGATCTTCGGCCTGAATGCCGGCGGCGACCGCGATCGCCACGCCCATGGCATGTTGACGGATTTCATTGACGATCACACGTCGTGCGGTCAGATAGGCGGCTGAGAACAAGAGGCCGATAGCCAGCCAGATCAGAATGATACCCGACCCGCGTCGACGGGTGAGACCCGAAAAAAGTATGACCTTGTCGCGCCGCATGAAACGAATCGGTTGTGCCTGACGTTGCCATGCATGGTACGACGATTCCGGGCTGGCGGTATATGAAAAAAAGTGATACGAAGAAGATTGTTCTTCGGAATCCCGGGTGTGGAGATACGAGGTCGGCATCATGAGCGCTCAACAGGGCTCGGCAATTATCTGTACGGCGTGCGGGGCGGATACCTTTGTCCTGCGCCAGCCGCTCTATGAAGGATTTCAGAAAGTCGGTGAAACGTTCTCCTGCGCGTCCTGCGGTCATGTGTTCGAGTCCGTGGATCAGGTGCCGTACAAGACGAAACAAGTGGTCCGTATTTTTACCGAGAACGATCAATCGCCGTCCGTAAACGTGTTTGACGAAGAGGAAGGCCCTGCGTTGTGCCGGTACTGCGTCCATTATGTCGTCAATCCGTTTACACAATGGTGTGGTGTCCATCGCAGGGAGGTGCAGGCCACCGACACCTGTGATCGCTTCGAGCGCAAGCCGGCGGACGAAGAAACGGCGTGATTTCCCCGCTCCCATTCCATCCGGTTCGATTTATTACGTCTTCAAGCTGTCCGGAAATGGACACGATGCGCAACGGGTGCGGTCCGTCAGACAGAAATCCTGAAAAATCTGTATCAACCCCTGTCTGGCCAGTCCGTCGTGATACAGGGACGGCGGGTGATCCGGTCCGAACAGATCGTAGGCGGTCTGATGTACGATGCGGCTGTCCGCTTCCGGCGGCAAACCGCCGAGCAGATGACGGATCATCGTCGCCGGCATGCCCGCGGCGGCCAGATAGGGGATCACGACATTGATCAGGAGCGCGGCGGCGCGCGGACGTCCCACCAGCGCGATGGATGCGACGTGGCGCGGCCCGCCGAGCGCCAGCCGATGGGTCCAGTAGGGATCGCCCGCATGCTCCAGTAGATCGAGCATCGTTCGCGGCACGGTGCGGAACGGATCCGCGGCAATACGCGCGGCCAGCCCCAGAATCGGATTGTCCGGTGCGGCGAACAACGCGGCGGCCGCCATCATGCGCCGCATGGGATGGTTCGTCGGTCTCAATCCATCCGTGCGCCATTCCGTGCCGTTCATCTGCCGCCGCTGCAACGCATCCTTGTGTCTCCACCATCGCGACCAGATCGCCCGCACATATGTCCTGGTCTCGGTGTCCCAGCCCGGTCGTATCCGATTGCACAGCAGGCCGCTCACGCCCGCCAGCAGGGCATAGGCCGTCAGGGAATCGGCGCCGGCTCGCGAGCGCAGCTCGTCGAGCGGCATCAGGAGGGCCAAATGCCGGAACGGCCGTTTATTGTTCTTGTAACCCAGTCCCGCCATGAACTCCTCGTAGAAGACCTGCTCGCGTCCGCGCGCGTCGAACGCGTCTGCCATGCGTTCCGCTTTGCGACGCAGCCGTTCTTCGCCGGCCGCCCGGAGCAAACGCTGTTTGTCGTCAAACCGCCAGCGCGCCAGTACGGACGAGCAGGGCGTGCCCGGCGCGCGCGCGGGATATGGGTAGGCCGTCAGGTCGATATGCTCAAACGAGAAGGACGGATTTGACGCGAGGCCATCCCGCAGGCAAATCTGCACGGCGCCGGGCGGTAATGAGTCCGGCGGCAGGACGCCGGGCGTATAACACACGTGAACGCGGACCTGACTATACCGGGGATCGGTGCGGTGCCCGTGCCGCGTCCAATCGGCCGGGTGGATGTGTATCTCCACATCGCCGCCGATACGCCGTTTCTCCGGACCGATCCGCAACGCCGCGCCGAGAAAGTCCGGGCCCGCCTCCAGATTCCACGCCCCCGGATTCTCAACAACAACCCGCTCGCCGCACGATGTATGGATCGGATCGGGCCGCAGGGCGGGATCAAACCAGACGCATTGCAGGTGCCGTTCCGAATAGGCGAACGCCGTCCGCCGCCGCGCCGCCTCGCGCAGGGCGAAATCCGGCTGAGGGAACAGTGATCGGTAATAAGCTGCGCCGCCAAAGACCGCTCCCGGCAATCGATCCGTGTAAACTTCCGCATTCATCTCGTACGTCCCCGATTGGTTGCGACTCCAATCCAGTAAAGAAACGAGCGTCCCCGTTTTCCGGTACAAAATGAAAAAAATGCCGTGTCCATGAAATGCGCCCGTATATCCGCCCTGCACCCCGTCCATGAGATCGGGGAATTCCATGCGCGGCTCAGATTAGGCTAAGGGACGGAGAATTAGTGACCGGTGGACGTTGAATCGGGATGGTTCCAACGATTGGAAATGCGATAGCCCGCGAATTCCAATCATTGGAAATGAGGATGTTATGATAAGGTGTCTGTCCCTCGGTCAGGTGTCTGTCCCCGTGCGTCTCGTTGTGGGACGCGGGGATCGACGGGATGGGGTGCTTTCTTGACTCTGCCGTACCCACTGACCATACTGCCATGAATGGTGTGATCAGCGGTGGCTCGTGGTGAACAGGGCGCGACACAAACGGTCCATTAGGGTGTGGCCCGCGTGCGTTTGCCCGTGTGCTCCGCGTCAGCTCAAGCCATGCGTCCCCGTGGGGTAATCCGCTGGATCCTGTTGGAGCAAAATGATTTCGGTTTCACATTTGACCAAACGCTACGGCGGCGTCACGGCCGTGGACGACGTGTCGTTCGAGGTGGAACGCGGCGAGATCGTCGGTTTCCTGGGACCGAACGGCGCCGGCAAGACCACGACGATGCGGATCCTGGCCGGCTACCTGTCCGCGACCGGCGGCCGGGTCACGGTGGCCGGCCATGACGTATTTCGCGAGTCGCTCGAGGTGCGCAAGCGGGTGGGGTATCTTCCGGAGCATGTCCCGCTCTATTCCGAGATGCGCGTGGATGAATACCTGAAGTTTCGCGCGCGCCTCAAAGGGCTCCCGGCTCGCCGCCACCGCGCGCAGATCGCCGAGATCAAGGACCGGTGCGGTTTGCAGGAGGTCGGGCGCCGCATCATCGGTCAGCTCTCCCGCGGATATCGCCAGCGCCTCGGACTGGCGGATGCGCTCGTGCATGATCCGGAACTGCTGATCCTCGATGAACCGACGCTCGGACTCGACCCCAACCAGAATCGCCAGGTCCGCGAATTGATCCGAAAGCTGACCGAGCGTCATACCATTCTTCTGTCCACGCACATCCTGCACGAGGTCGAGGCCACCTGCAGTCGCGTACTCATCATTCATAACGGTGGCATCGTCGCGGCCGATACACCGGACCATCTCAAGGACATCATGCGCGGGCGCAACCGGGTCGTCGCGGAAATCCGCGGTCCACGCCATGAGATTATCAAGAAGCTCGACACCCTGCCGCATATCCAGCGCGTGGAAGTCGGCGACGAAGGCCCTTGGCCGCGCTACGCCATCGAATCCTCGCGCGAGGTCGATCTGCGGCCCAATGTGTTCGAGGTGGTCGTGCGGAACGGATGGGCCCTGCGTGAACTGACCATGGAACACAAGAGCCTGGAGGACATCTTCATCGGGCTGACGCAGAAACCCTACGAGCGGGAACCGCAATGAAACCGATCCTGACCTTGTGGCGCCGCGAGCTATCCGCGTATTTCCTCTCGCCTATGGGCTATATCACGATGGTGTTTTTCCTCGCGCTGATGGGGATCAGCTTCTGGATGCTGGTCGCCGTGCTGGCCCAGGGCACCGAGGGCGGCGCCGTGGTTCGCATCCTGTTTGGCGAAAGCATCTTCTTCTGGCTCGCCATGATCATGAGCACCCCGCTGATCACCATGCGCCTGTTCGCGGAGGAAAAGCGCATCGGCACGATCGAGACTCTGATGACCGCGCCCGTCACCGACGCGCAGGTCGTGCTGGCCAAGTACCTGGGCGCCCTGAGCTACTTTATCATTCTTTGGCTCCCGACGGTCGCCTACGCCTTCATCCTCGAGCCGTTCAACCCGTTGCCCCATGCGCTGGATCGCGGCCCGTTGCTCGGGGCGTATCTCGGGATCCTGCTCATCGGATCGTTCTATCTCTCCATCGGCCTGTTCGCCTCGTCCACGACGAACAGCCAGATGGTGGCCGCGATCACCGCCTTTGCCGTCCTGTGCGCCGTCTTCTTCGCCGGATTCACCCCCTTCTACGCCCAGACGGCCGCCGTGCAGGAGACCTCGCGGTACTTCTCCTCGCTGATCCATATGATGGACTTCTCGCGCGGGGCGATCGATACGCGTCCGGTCGTGCTGTACGTCAGCGCGACCCTGCTGATGCTTTTTCTGACCGTCAAGGTCGTGGAGTCGCGCAAATGGAAGTGAAGGAACGGAAACGGACATGAGCATGGACGCCGAAGCGCGGAAAACGATTCGTCAGCATCGCCGGCGGAAATTCGGCATCAGCCTGAACGTGCTGGTGTCCGTCGCGTTGGCCGTCCTGCTCGTGGCCATGATCAATTACCTGTCCATGCGGTATCACCTCCGCGCCGATTGGAGCCGCACGCGGCCGTACGCATTGTCCGAGAAAACACATCAGCTTCGCCAGGGGCTCACCAACGACGTGCAGGTCACGCTGTTCTTCCAGAAGGGCGAGGCCGTGTATTACGACGTCGACAACCTTGCGCGTGAATACGCGGCCGCGTCTCCGCACATCCGGACGGAATTCGTCGATCCCGACCGCCATCTCACCCGCACGGAGGAACTCGCCATGCGGCTGAATGTGACGGAGCCCAACGTGG
>CAYRPR010000082.1:0-7924 GCA_964425945.1 uncultured Verrucomicrobiota bacterium
GCATACGCACCGGCCATTGCTCGAAACCGGCGAAAAGGCGAAGGCCATCGTGGATCTGCTTAAAAAGCGCAAACCCCTCTACGACGCCATCCCGAACCAGATCGATACCACGCGCCTGAGCATCGAGGAAGTGGCCGACCGGATTGTCGATCTCTACGAATCGGCGGAGTAGAGATTGCGAGTGGATGTGTAGCGGCCGATGTGGCACGGGCTTTCCAGCTTGTGACGGAGTGAAGAGGACCGCGAAGAAGACCACGGGCCAGGAGGCCCGTGCCACGGAAGATACTAAATCCGGACTAAAGCCTATTGTACTTATCCGCCCGGCCCTTGGCCTTGTCGACCGGATATTTTTCGGCGATCTTATCCAGCTTCTTCAAAGCGGCGTCCACCGGATCGATACCGATTTTGTCCGACAATTGGATCACGTTGATCAGCACGTCGGCAATCTCGTCGCGCAGTTCATCACGAATGTCCGGCTCCAGGTTCCGGCTTTGATCCTCGGTCAGCCACTGAAGATGTTCGACGATTTCCGCAACCTCCACGCTCAATGCCATGGCAAGATTCTTGGGCGAGTGATACTGCTCCCAGTCGCGTTCCGCGACGAACCGGCGTATCTTATCCCGGAGATCTTCCATGGAGCGGGGGCGTTTAGGGATCGGCCAGAGCGTGCGCCTTGCGGGCGAGTTTCGCCGCGATCTGTTCTCCGGCCTTCTTCAGCGCCGTTTGCCCGGCGGCTTGGACGGATTGTCCGCCTTCCAGCGCGCTGGCGTCTTCGACCTCGATCACCCGGCCGTCGTTGACGCGGATGATCTTCGCGGTGATCTCGGCCTGGGCCCGCGTGACGGTAACGCCGTAGGCTTCCGATTGGCTGGATTTGACGGCGGTCGCCTGTCCGGCGATGACATAGTCTGCGCCGAGCTGCTTTCCCGCCGTGACCGCATAGGCTGCGGATTGCATGCGCTGCCAGTCGCCGCCAAACGGGGGGAGTGGGGCGCCGCTCACATCAATCACATCCAATCCGGCGCGAATGAGCGCTTTCTCGATGGCGCTTTGCACGATGTGCTGGGCCTGATCCGAGTACAAGAGCCAGTACCATGCATGATCGATCCGCTCGGGTAGAAGCACGACGAACGAGACGGTCGGGGCGGCTTCAGTCGACGCCTCCTCCGCGCAGACCGATAGCGACATCACCGCGGCCAGTATCATCAGCCCATATCTGTGCATATAATCAGCTCCCGCTCCTATGCGTTTACCGCAAACGTGTCGATCATCAGTTTCACGTCGTCGGCCATCGGATACAGGATCGGGCAGGTACACCCGTGATCGATGTAGGCCTGAACCTTCTTCTTCACCTGTTCGGGCGTGCCGCTGGCGGAGATCCGGTCCACGATTTCGTCCGGGACGAACTGCATGGCCTTCTCGACCTGCTCCTTCGTGCACGGCCAGCCGAGAATGCTCTGCACCTTGTCCACGACCGACTGCGGGGTGTTACTGGCCTTCGCGATGTGGGGTTGCTGCGCCAGATACTGGGTCAACAGCCACTTGGCGGCATGCCGGGCCTTGTTCTCGTCCTTGTCCACGGAACAGACGATCAACTGGGGACGATCGATATCGTCCAACGTGCGGCCCGCCTTCTTCGCGCCCTTCTCCAGGAGTTCGAGCGCCTGGTCGTTGTAATCGGGCGACACGCAGTAGTTGAGCACGGCGCCGTCGGCGATTTCGCCGGTCATTTCCATCATCTTCGGGCCGGTCGCCCCGATCATGATCGGCACATTGCGCGGGTTGGTGTTGCCGTGCACGACGTCGAGCTTGATGCCATTGACCTTGTGAAAGTCGCCGTTGAACGTGACCGTTTCCATGTTCAGCAGGCGGCGCAGGACTTCGACGGTCTCGCGCATCGCCGGCAGGGGGCGACTGCGGTCGATGCCGACATTACGCGCGAGCGGATCCCACCACGCGCCGATGCCGCAGATCACGCGGTTGGGCGCGAGATCGTCCAGCGTCAGGAACGTCGAGGCCAGCAGGCCGATGTTGCGGGTCCAGTTGTTCAGCACGCCGGATCCGACTTTCAGCTTCTTCGTGACGGCGGCAAAGGCGGCCATCGGCACGATGGCGTCGCGTACGAGGCGGGACTCCGCCTGCCAGACCGCCTCGAACCCTTTGGATTCTGCGTATTTACAATATTCCATGCCGTCCTGCAGGGAATGTTTGTCCTGGAGGTAAAGGGCCATGCGTTTCGTGTTCTGTGCGCTCATGTCTGTTCCTTTCTGTCCGTGTGACGATAGTAGATCAGTGCACCATTTCCGGTTCGGCGCCCACGACATCGCCGAGGGCCTGCGCCTGCCGGCCGTTGCGGTTCACGAGCGGCGCATAGTCGACCGGATCATGATCCGTGAAGCGTTCCAATACGTCGTACAGCGTGTTGCGCCGCACCGGGACTCGGCCGGCCTTGCGAATGATCCGCACCATTTCGGCCGGCGTGATTTCCTGTCCGTGCGGCGCGCCGGAAGCCCGCGAGATGCTCTCGTTCATCAGGGTGCCGCCCAGATCGTTGACCCCGTACGACAACATCTCCTGTGCGAGTTGCGGGCCCATCTTGACCCACGAGACCTGCAGGTTGTCCACCCAGCCGTTCAGCATCAGGCGCGCGACGGCGTGCAAGCGGATGTTCTCCCCGTAGGTCGGTCCGGGCCGCGCACCGCCCGCCCGAAAGATGGGGGAATCATAATGGATGAAGCCGAGCGGAACGAACTCGGTGAACCCGCCCGTTTCCTTCTGGATATCGCGAATCAAGGCGATATGCGCCGCCCAATGGCGCGGTTCATCCACGTGCCCGTACATGATGGTCGCGGTGGAGCGCAGGCCGACGCGATGCGCGGCCTTGATGATCCGCACCCATTCCTCCGCGGATAGTTTGTCCTGTGTCAGTTGTTTGCGGACCTCGACGTCAAGGATCTCCGCCGCCGTGCCCGGTATCGAGCCCAACCCGTGATCTTTCAGGTCCTGCAGGAACTCTTCAACGGAACAGCGCGACTTCTTCGAGCCCCACCAGACCTCGAACGGGGAGAAGGCGTGGATATGCATGTCGGGCACGACCTGTTTGATGGCGGTCAAGATGTTCCGGTAGTGGTCGCCCCCGATCTTCGGGTGCAATCCGCCCTGGATGCAGACCTCCGTTGCGCCCCGATCCCAAGCCTCCTTCGCGCGCCGCGCGATCTCGTCCATCGACAACAATTCCGCGTCCGGATCCTCGAAGCGCTTGCTGAAATTACAGAAGCGGCAGCCCATGTAGCAGATGTTCGTGAAATTGATGTTGCGCGTGACGATGAAGGACGCGTCGTCGCCGACTTTCCGGCGGCGCACGTAATCCGCGGTGCGCAGAAGCCCTTCGAGTTCGCGCCCTTCCGTGAAGAAGAGGCGTTCGCCGTGGGCGGTCGGAATCTCGCGGTCCTGGAGCGGCTGTTCCAGGATGCGGGCG
This sequence comes from uncultured Verrucomicrobiota bacterium, assembly GCA_964425945.1. Taxonomy (GTDB): domain Bacteria; phylum Verrucomicrobiota; class Kiritimatiellia; order SLAD01; family SLAD01; genus CAYRPR01. Next base: position 3,479 of record CAYRPR010000082.1, read on the forward strand.
ATGCCGGAATCGATCCGGGGCAGAAGTTGTTCGATGTCGGCGAGCGTGGTCATGGCGTGTGGATTCATGTTAAACGACGCAACGGTCATAAAGGACACAAAGGCAAAGACTACAGGATGGACGCGTCGCTGTCACGTCAAACATTGAACGGCGGCCAGCCCGTCCTGTCGAGCCAATTCGCGCACGGAAGCGCTCATATGCGGGTCCACATGAGCCAGATGGTTCGGGTACACGGTCAGTCGCTCCTGCAGCCGGCAACCCCGGCCTTTCGTCACCTCGCGCAGGCGCGCGATCTGCGGCCAGGCGCGTTCCGGATTGATGAAATCCCGGGTCAGGGGCGAGACGCCGCCCCAGTCGTTCAGACCGGCATCGATGTACGGTCCGAAATCCTCCTCGAGGTTCGGCGGCGCCTGAAGGCTGATGGACGGGTCCAGAATCTGCCGCGCCACGGCGATTGTGCGGACCATGTCGTCGAGGGTTGGTTCGGGATGATTCGCCATCGGGATCGTCGGTTTGGCCCGGAAGTTCTGCACGATGACTTCCTGGATGTGCCCATGGCGAGCGTGCAGGTCATTGATTGCGATCAGCGAATCCATGCGTTCCGCCCAGGTCTCGCCGATACCGATCAGGATGCCGGTCGTAAACGGGATGCGCAAGGCGCCGGCTCGCTCGAGTGTGCGCAGGCGTTGGATCGGGACCTTGTCGGGGCAGGCGTGGTGTGGCATGCCTTTCCGGGTGAGGCGCCGGCTGATGTTCTCGAGCATCATGCCCATACTGCCGGTGACGGGTTTGAGCAGGGCGAGTTCCTCTTCCGTGAGCGAGCCGGGATTGGCGTGCGGGATCAGTCCGGTTTCGCGGACGACCATCTCGCACATATCGCGGAGGTAATCGATCGTGCGCGTGTATCCGAGGTCGGCCAGCGCGTCGCGCGCCTCGGCGTAGCGCAGTTCCGGGCGCTCGCCGAGGCTGAAGAGCGCCTCCTTGCATCCGAGGTCCCGACCCTGCCGGGCGACGGCGAGGACCTCATCGGGCGTCATATAGCGCGCCAGCGGGTGGCCGGGCCGGTGGACGAATGCGCAGTATCCGCATTCGTCGCGGCACATGTGAGTCAACGGGATGAAGACCTTGCGGGAATACGTGACGACCCGGCCCCACTGCCGGTCGCGGATTGCGGCGGCCCCGGCCAGCAGGTCCCGGTATGCGTCGCCCCGAATCGTTTCGGCGGCGATCGCCTGTTCCCTCGACAGCATAATCAATCCCGGAGCGCGGGGATGATTTCCTTCGCGTAGGCCTCGACGATCTTCTCTTCCTCTTCGCACATCAGGTAGATCACGAACTGGTCGAGACCGACCTTCTTCAACTCTTTAAGCTTCTTGATTTGCATGTCCACGGAGCCCAGCACGGAAAAGCTGTCCACGACGTCCGGGGTGACCCAGTCGAGGTGGTCCGAATCCTTGTCGGCGTGTTGCTTGTAATCGTACCCGGTCCGGCCGTTGATGGCCTTGAGCAGGTTTTCCGGCACGCCGATCGACTGGTTCTTGATCAGGTCGGCAATATGGTTGCCGACCATGCCGGGGAACCAGCGGCATTGTTCGCGGCATTTATCGAGGTCGTCGGACAGGAAGACCGGGGCCGCGGCCATGTACTTGATTTCGGACGGATCGCGCCCGGCGTCCTTGGCGCCGGTCTTGACCTGCTCGATGAACCAGGTGATCAGGCTGGGTTCGGCGATCTGGAGCACGATCCCGTCGGCGAGCTTGGCGCATTCGTGAAGAACCTTGGGGCCGTAACCGGCCAGCCACATGGGAAGTTGGTAGTCGGGATTGGCCCACGTCAGCTTGACGGGCACGCCGTCGACGTCCTCTTCGTTCCCTTCGGCCAGGGATTTGAGTTTGCGGGAGAATTCCATCATGCGGGCGATGGTCGTGGGGGGCTTCTTCATCATGCGCCGGGAGCTGTCGCCGCGGCCCATGCCGCACACCATGCGGCCCTTCGAGATCAGGTTCAATGCGGCATAGATGCTGGCGGCCAGATCGACGGATCGGGGGCCGGGATTGGTGACGAGGGGGCCGATCTTTACGCGCTTCGTGTGGGCGGCGATGACGGCGAGCATGCTGTACGCCTCTTTCCAGAGGACGTGGGAGTCGAAGGTCCAAACATAGTCAAATCCGCCATCCTCGGCCTGTCTGGCCAGTCGAACGGTCCGGTCCACATCGATGTCGCCCTTGAAGCAGATGCCGAATTCCATAGCGCACCATCCTTTGTCTGTTCGGGGTTTGCTTGACCTCACTCCTAAACGCAAAATTGTGTGGAAAGCGTCCGGTTGAGTCAAGTGAAGAAATGGTCGGTCTTGACCGTGGGGGCGGGGTTGAAGCACAATGGCTTCCGTTCATTCTCCCCCGTGACATTAGGGGGGGCGGGAGTCTGGTCCCATGATTAAGTTGCGTATGCTGAAGGCGGAAGAAGAACTGATTTATCTGCAGGAGATACACGGCTCGAAGAACTACCCGAAAATCTTCGAGATCCTGATTCACCAGTTCCAGGTATTGCAGAACCGGGCCCAGTTGCTGTTGAGCCTCGTGGCGATCTGTCTGACCGTGACCGGGTTCTCCGGGCCCGCGATCGCGTCGTCCGGCATATGGGCCAAATGCTTCATCGCCGGCGGCCTGACCCTGGTGCTGATCGCCTCGCTGATTCTGGTGATGGGCCCCCTGCAATTGCGTTGGGGCACGCAGCGCCGCGCCGAGACCATCGAATTGGCCCTGACCGCTCTGATCCGGATTCGAAACGCGCGGAGCCGTAAATACCACATAGCCTCGGGCGTGCTGGTGCTGGGCCGGTCGGGATATGTGGGCAGTCTGCTGGTGTACATGATCGGCCTGTAGTCGGATGAAGAAGCTCTACCATATCACCCGGCTGGTCGGGTATGTTTGCGGGGTGGGCGGCGTGATCCTGATCCTGCTGGGGCGGGCCGGGCATCTGCCCGAACCGTTCATGGCCGCCGGCGCGGCGGCCATTGTGATTACCCTGGTCGCCTTTGCCGCATCCTACCGGATCTTCGCGCTGATGCGGGCCCGGCGGCCGGGCAGGAACGGTTAATGGGCATGGCGGCACATGTTGACATGTTGCCATATCAATGATATGGTAATACATATGAAAACTACGCTCAACATAAGCGACAAGGTCATGCGGGATCTCAAGCGCGAGGCCGCGCGCCGGCGACAGACCATGTCCCAACTGGTCGAGGCGGCGCTTCGCGCCCTGATCGAGCCCCGGAAGCGGGACGCGAAATTGCCGCCGTTGCCGGAATTCAGCAGTGGCGGACTGCGTGTGGACGTCGCCAATCGCGATGCCCTGTACACCGTGATGGACGGGTAGACGTGTTTGTCGTTGATACCAACATTCTGATTTACGGCGCAGACAAGGATTCTCCAGATCACGCGACGTGCCGTGCATTGCTCGAACAGTGGCGTCCCCAGCCGACCCCCTGGTATGTCACCTGGGGCATTGTGTACGAGTTCCTTCGCGTGATCACGCATCCCCGCGTATTGACGCATCCCTTGCCCGCCTCCGACGCGTGGCGTTTCCTTGACGCGCTCTTTGCTTCGCCGCAACTCCGGATGCTAACGGAAACAGATCGTCACCATCATGTCGCGGCGGAGGTATTTGCCGAGGTTCCGGGCATCAGCGGGAATCTCGTGTTTGACGCCCATACAGCCATTTTGATGAGAGAAAACGGGGTCAAGTTGATCTACACCCGCGATACGGACTTCAACCGGTTCCCGTTTTTGGATACCATCGACCCCGTAACGGAGATCCGCCGCACCACCAAATAGATCCGGCGGCGGGCCGGGCCGGCAGGGTGGGATTGGGCCGCGACCCCTCTAAATGGGGCCATTGTACGCTATTTTTACGGAGGGGTTGACAGGGAGGGGGGGGTTCGCTATCGTTCGGCCCCTATTTACAGGAAAGATGGGCTACAGGCATGAAGACCACAATTGTTAAGGAAAAAGACATCCAGCGCAAATGGTATGTCGTCGACGCGGATGGCCAACCCCTCGGGCGGCTCGCGGTAAAAGTCGCCAATATTTTGCGCGGTAAGACCAAGCCGACCTTCTCGCATCATATCGACCAGGGCGATTTCGTCATCGTGACCAACGCGGCCAAGGTCTACTGGGACGGCAACCTGATCCTGACCCTCACGCCGGGCATCTCGGTGGCCGGTCACTACCTGATGGACAAGATCTACTTCGATCAGTTCCGCAACGCCGAGGAGATCGGGTTCGGCGGAGCCACGATGCAGGTCGACGACATCACCCTCATCCGTGACCGCGAGGGGCTCGACTGCAGCCTCTTCCTCTCCGACGATTGCAACGGGGACGGGATCTGCGACGTCTACCAGCTCGCCATCGGCGATCGCGATGACGATGGCACGCTGGACATCTG
>CAYRPR010000083.1:0-3807 GCA_964425945.1 uncultured Verrucomicrobiota bacterium
CTCCCTCGTCGAAGTACACGCCCCCGACTTCATGCGACCAGGCATGGCCGCCGGGATGGCTTTGTGCCTCAAACACACGGGCGCCTGGCAGCGCGCGTGCGCACCCTAAACCCGCCAGACCGGCGCCGAGAATGATGGTCCCCTCTTCAGCCATTGACTATTCTCTTCACGCCTTCGCGCCAATCGATTTTCGGTGACCAGCCAAGCAGGTCACGAGCTGACTGAATATCAGCCACTTGGCGATCGGGTTCGCCGGGACGGCGCGGGCGCGCGCCCAGCTTGAACAGGGATTCGGCATCCAGCGATCGCGCCACTTCAATCAACACGTCCCGCACGCGAACAGGTTGTCCCCCGCCCAGATTCAACACCTGGACACCGGCCACGCGTCGATCGATAACGCGACAGAACGCATCGACCACATCGTCCACATAAACAAAATCCCGTTCCTGCATGCCGTCCGTGAATTTGGCCGCTTCCCGCTTGCGAGCCTGCGCGACGGCGTACGGCAACATCATGTCGCCTGCCTGACCGGGCCCGTATACGATGAACGGCCGTAACCAGACCACATCGCGCTTTTCCCGGAGCGCCCATGATCGCGCCATGACGCCGGCCAATCGCTTGGCCGCTCCATAGGGCGAAAGGGGCTCCATCGGCAAATCGTATTCATGGATGAGGCCGCCACGAACGCCGTATTCCTCGGCCGAACCCATGCCGATCACGGCTCGTAACCCCTTATCCGTCCAGTAGTCCAGCAGGCCTCCGAAAAGCCGCGCCTGTTCGGCCTGAGCCGCAAACGACCGCCCCCGATGTGTGTCCCACGCCAGATGGATCAAGGTGAATCCGGCGGACACGTCGACATCGGCCGGAATGAGATCGGACGGATCAGAAAGATCCGACTGATGGTAGCGGCCATTGCCCGCTACGCCCTCCACGCGATCCACAGCAAGCACGACGCCGTGATAATCCCTGAGGCCGTTGAGCAGATGGCGACCGATGAAGCCCTCGGCCCCGGTCACAACCAGCGGTCTATGCGTCACTGCACCCACGGCGCCTTGCCGCTTTCGTAGATCTTTTCCAGATTCTCCCGGTCGCGCATGGTATCCATGCACTGCCAGAATCCCTGGTGCTTGAACGCACAGAGCTCCCCGTCCTGAGCCAGTTGGGTCAAGGGCTCGGATTCGAGGCTGTAATTGCCGCCGGCCGGCAACCGGCCGAGAAGCTCGCGCTTGAAAATGAAGAAACCGCCATTGATGAAATCGTGATGCAAGGGCTCCTTCTCCTGAAAAGTTGCCACGCGGATATCATCCTGGATGCCCAGCGTGCCGAATCGCGAGGGCGGGTGTACGGCGGCGACCGTACCGATCCGCCCATGTCCGGCATGAAACTGCAATTCAGCGTCCAACGGAATATCGCTCAGGCCATCCCCATAAGTCAGACAAAAGTGAGGAGCGGCTATATACGACTCGACGGCCTTCACGCGTGAACCTGTCAGTGTGTGTTCTCCGGTCTCGACCAGCGATATTTCCCAATCCGCGATCGTTTCGGGCCTGTATTCATGTCGGCCGGTCTTTCCGTCGATAACGAGACTCGACGTGTGTTTCAGCAGGTTCAGGAAATACTCCTTGATCACATACCCCTTGTATCCCAGACAGATGATGAACTTCTTGAAGCCGTACTGTCCATAGGACGACATGATATGCCAGAGTATCGGCTTGCCCCCGATCAGCACCATGGGTTTGGGTATCACCTGCGTTTCTTCCATCAACCGTGTCCCTCGCCCACCCGCAAGGATCACGACGGGAATGCCTTCCGGTTTGATTACGTTATCGCTCATATTCAACTCTCCTTCACAGCCCACTCCACTTGCCGGCGGCGCGCATCGGTCGTATAGGCTTCGATCTCGCGGGACAGAATCTGCCGCACGGCGTCCGGCCGGCCGATGACCGGCTCCAGATCGTGGTATCCGTGCACCATGCGAGAGACCGTCGCGTCAAAGTCCCACACCGGGACCCAATTCAAAACGCGTGCCGCCTTTTCAATACTCAGATCCAGGTAATTCGCCTCATGAGGATGGTCCGTCGACGGATCCGGCACCCAGGCCCCACTCCCCCACGCGCGCATGATACCGTCCGCCAAATCGGATACGGTTCGCGCCGACTGGGATTGCGGTCCGAAATTCCAGGCATCGGCATAACCGGCGGCGTCATCGGACAACAAACGCGCGCCCAGCCAGAGATAACCCGAAAGCGGCTCCAGCACATGTTGCCAGGGACGCACGGCGTTTGGATTGCGCACCTTGAGCGGCTCATTACGAAGCAGAGCCCGGATAGCGTCCGGCACGATGCGATCCTCCGCCCAGTCGCCCGGACCAATGACATTGCCCGCCCGGGCGCTCGCCATCAGCACTCGGGGGGCCGGCCCGGAGAAAAATGAGCGGCGATAGGCCGATACCATCAGTTCCGCGCACCCCTTGGATGCGCTATAGATATCGTGCCCCCCCATTCGATCTGTTTCGCGGTAGCTGTATCGTACTTCCGTGTTCTCATAACACTTATCACTGGTGACAATCACCAGCGCGCAGGGTTGATCCAGTTTACGTACGGCTTCCATCACATGAACCGTACCCAGCACATTGGTCGCCACCGTGTCGACCGGACGGCGATAGGATTCCCGCACCAGCGGCTGGGCGGCCAAATGGAACAGCACGCGGGGCTGAGCCTCGCTCACGATCTGCTCAACCCGCAACGGATCCCGGATGTCGACGTCAACGTGACGGATCACGTCGCTCAACCGGGCGGATACATACGGCCCCTTCTCCTGTTCCGGCGGCAATGCCAGACCCGTTACCTCGGCGCCAAGCGACGACAACCACCAGCTCAACCAGGAGCCCTTGAAACCGGTATCCCCGGTGACCATCACCCTGGTTGATTTATATGCATTCAAGAATGCCATGATGTTCTACATCCGGATTACCGGTTGAATCCTCATTCCGCTTGCACTAAAGTCTGCATCCTGTTGATACCAGAGCAGACATCGAAGAGCACGCATGAAAAAAGTATTGATGATCCTGACCAACGCACGTCGTGATTGCTGTTCGATCACGCTCGACCTGCTGGACAAATCAGGCGCCTACGCCCATTTCGATCACGCCGTATTCCTGCTGAACGGTGTCAGCGACACCCACATGCGATTCGTGGACAACTATATCGCCCGGCACCCGAATGTTCAGTGGGACAAAATTCTGGGAAACGGCATCCGGCCTCAGGGCATTGCCGACATGCAAAACCGGTGCATCGAGAAATATCCTGATGCCCTGTACATGAAAGTTGATGAGGACATCTTTGTCCCTTCAGGATGGGCGGAACGGATGATCGCCGCCTATGAAGCCCACCGGCATCTCGATAATCTGGCCCTGATCACACCGCTCATTCCCAATAACGCCTACGGGTTGTATACCCTCCTGCACCGCATGTTCCCGGAGCATCTTGACGAGTTCCGTCGGTTATTCGGTCGCGACCCTTCGCCGGAGCGTACAGGCTTCATCTGGCAAAATCCCAACGCCGCGCAATGGGCTACACGAAAGTTCATCGATCTCGAACACACCAACCAGGAACTACGAACCAAGCACCAAGCACGGCTCTATCTTCCGTTCTCGGAGCCGTTCAGCATCGGTTGTATCGCCTATGATTATCGACACTGGAAGAAGATGGGCGGTATTCCCGACACCGATGAGCCCGGCTGGACCGGGTGGATACGCGATCACGGTCAGACCAACATCCTCGACTGCTCGCAGATGGTCCTGCACTA
>CAYRPR010000083.1:3817-7908 GCA_964425945.1 uncultured Verrucomicrobiota bacterium
GCTGCAAGACCTCTTGGGCTTGGACTCGTCCGCGCGCATGAACCTGCCCGGCACACTCTCGTTCGCTCAACGGACCGGCTTGACCCGCGCCGCGCGCTTCGCGCGACAGATTCCCGGCATCATCCGCCGACGGCTGGGCCGCTAATCACGCCTTGCGACGATACGCGATCATCCACCGCTTGCCGGGCTTGACCTCCTCTACGGCCAGTTCCTCAAATCGTTCGGCGAACGCCTGACGAAACGAGTCCAGCGTCAGCCACGAGAAATCATCCGTGCGAAACGCCAGCAAGGTTTCGAACATCTCGTCCGATGTGTGTACGTATTCGATGATCAGTACTCGACGGGTCAAGTGGGCGAACAGTTCCGCCATCATGGTCAAGGTGAGCCGCGCATGCACCATCAGATGGTGTATCAGGGCCAGCGCGAGGACGCCATCGGTCTGTATTCGATCCAGGAGCGGCTTGCGTTCCTGACTCATGTAACCTACACCGGGCGACGGCGCCGCGATATTGCCGACCAGCGGATAGATATCGGCGGGGTGATTCTGGAGCTCGCGGTACAAGCACTCGATACTATCGTGATCGGCATCCGACGAGATGACCCGGCATCCCTGCGCGGCGGCCAGCCGGGAATACTGACCGGTGTTGCATCCGACATCGTGGACCCATTCCGGCTTCTCGGCGCGAAGCACCCGCTCGACAAAGGCGGCTTTCTTTTTCTCGTCCTCGCTCGTGTAGGAGTGCGTAACACGGTAATCGCTCCATACGCCGCCGAGTCGATAGGATTTCTTGAGGCGTTCCAGTTTACGCCGCAGGCGTCGAAGATTGAGCTTCTGCACCTCCGGATCACCCTTCTTCGACGGTTCGGACTTCTTGGCGGACTTCGGTTTGGCCGTCTGCGTCCCATGCAGAGCATGCTGGAGTCCGACGTCCAGGAAAAGGCCGGGTGACCATGACCGCCGCTTCCCAAGGGCCCGATAGCAGGTACCTATATCCACTCCGTCCAGATGCGGCAGGAATAATCCGGGTAAGGGTAAACTTCGCTTCAATTTCAGCAACAACGGGAAGAGAAACATTCGACAGAACTGGCCGTACGCGTACCAGGCATCCAGTTTTACGGGACGCTCTATGGAACCGAAATCGATGAAACAGGGTTTGGCTCGGTCGAACATGACGTTGAACGCGGTGGCGTCTTTCAGCGAAAGTCCGTGATCCAGAAGCTCCTCTTGCAGATCGAGATGGAGAATGCCGGCATCCGCGAGCATGGAGAAGGACCACTCATAAGGATAGGACAGGACCGGCAAGCGTTCATGTTCCAAAAGCCCCCACGCCTCCTCGTCCCGCCCTTTCAGAACCGGCTTTTGCTCCTCGCGAGACAAGATGCGGGAACGGGCAATCCGGCCGGTATCCATCTGACGATTGAGCCAGCCGTTCTCCATGAGACCGTTGATCAGGCTCATGGTTTCCAGGTTCAGCATGCGCATGAGGCGGCCCTCGTGCTCGATCACGCAACCAGCCGGATCCCGGAAGGACGCGGCCTCCTGCACGGGTTTATTTCGGGAATCAGCACTCATTTCTTCTCCTTATCGAATCTATTGTCGCCCACAGCAACGAGAGGCTTGCCCTCGAGAAAGCGGGATATGAGCAAATGGAGGTCGGCCAGATCGAACGGTTCGGCCACGATCCCGACATCCGCGGGGCGACCCGTATGCACGATCAGCGGAACGTGTCGGAACGGCGAATCCGGATCCTCGTCAACCTCCGCATCCGGATACTGCCACAACAGCTGCCACGAGATCAGGTCGGGGTCCATGCGCCAACTGTGATCCGATGTCAGTACGATCATCGCCTGTCGGTCTGTAAATTCAGCCAGCCGGTCGAGGACCTCTCCGATCGATCGATCGAGGTACTCCACATTATCCATGTAGTTGCGCACCGTATGATCAAGCAGGCGATCGGCGTTCAAAGACTCCCGCACGCCGTCCCGGGTCCACGCGTAAGGGAAATGCGGCAGGCAATAGTGGAAAACCGCCATGACCGGCCGCCGGGACTGTTCGACCACAAATAGTGCGTCCTGATGAATCATGGTCTGCGAGACGAACCAACCGATCGGCGGCAGGGCTTGCTGACGGATGCCGAAATAGCGCAGCCAGTCCACTTGTGATCGAAGCAGGCGCGTGACTTCGCCGCGATACGTCCGGAAAAACGCCTCGTTATCGTTATACGATCGCGTATAGTCCACTTCCCCATACAGCAGATGCCCATAATCGAACAGGTAGCCTGACACGATTCGGGTATACGTGTCCGGCACAAGACGGAAGATGCTGGTATTGCTCGTTTGCAGCTGCCGGCGGGCGAAGCGGTCCCTCAGATCCTCGAACGAAGCGCCTGTAACCGTGGGATCGAAAGGCAGCAGCATGCGGGCCATGGCGGGCTTGGTCGACGAACCGGCGCTTCGGGCCCGGGTGAAGACCAATGATTCTTCCATGAGCGTGCGCGTGCGGGGCATGGCGTCGGGCGACGATTCGGGCCCGAAACAGCGATCGTAGGACCATTCATCGAAAACGAAGACAAATATATCCGGCGCGTCGGAGTCGCGTCCAGCCGGCAGTCGATCCTCCGCCGCGAGCACCTCCTGCAGTCCAACCGTATCGCCCTTGCCGTACGTGTCATAGGTCAACGGAACGAGGATCAGAAACAGCACGAGCGGCGACAGGACTAACAGGGCGCGCTGCAGCAGGGGCAACAGGGGCGCCGGCCGTACGGCGGAAACGATCCCGGGTATCACGAAGTAGTAGATGATCTTCGCGCGACTCGATGCAAGCAAGGCATTGAGGCCTTCAGACAGTGCGCCGGTCCTGTCGAGCATCGCGACGACCGTACGGATCGTCACGAACAGAATCGCGCAACAGGCCAACCACGCCAGGAGCCGGGGCCACCGTACCAGTATCCGTCGCGCCAACACGGCGACCACGAGGTAGATCAGGGCCAGGATCAACAGCGCCGTGAGAATGGCCGCGTGATACGGGCGATCCCACAGCAGATACGAGCGATTGGAAACGCTGAAAATCAGGTAGAACTGAGGCAACAGGGACAGGTACGCCAGCGAGGCGCACGCTATGGCGATGGCAGGCATCGGGCAACAAACAGGATACTTCGTCCGGCAGGACGAAAACGGTACTACTTGGTATCGTCCTTGGACTTACCGAAGAACCCAAGGACCCGGGCAATCTGTCGCCGGAAAAAGATAATGAGCCCGGCGCCGGCGGCTATCAGCCCCTGAAGAATGATGGCCCCCACACCCGGATCTATGTACGCCAGAATCATCGATAGTCTCCTTACCTACTTGGGTTGATATCGTATCACGTAAATACTGAATGCCAAGAGATCTTTGCCACGCCCGTGACTCATTTACTCTTGAAATGGGACTCCAGTTTTGGCATCCCCAGAACATGTACTTCAACCAGCCACCGCCTGCAACTCGCTTTGCCACAAGATTGAAACGCAGGTTTCTAGCCTATTTCGACCGCCTGTGCCTCGATCGCGAGATATACAGCAAATGGGAGCGGGACCGGGTCGCCCTGAACATGAATCCGGCCCTGCGCCCGCTTCATGAAACCATACACCGAAGCGCCTATCGAACCCTGGCGCGATTTCCCAACCTGGTGCATCCAGAGAACTTCAATGACCGCCTGCACTGGCTCATGCTCTTCGAGCAGGTGGAGGAAAAGATCGTCTGCAGTGACAAGATCAAGGTACGGGACTTCATACAACAGCGCATCGGCGAGAAGTATCTTGCCAAGCTGTACGGAACCTATGCCACCGCCGCAGAAATCGATCTGGGGCCTCTACCCCGCTCGTTTGTCGTCAAGACCAACCATGATTCCGGTTCCGTCTTTCCCGTCAGTGACAAGGACGCAACAGACTTCTCGCCGATCCGTCAGAAACTGGATGCCGCCCTGCGCCGACCCTACGGAAACCTGCACGGCGAGTGGGTGTATGCCCACATCACGCCTCGCATCCTGATTGAGGAACATCTGACTCCGGCCGGGCCACAGCCGCCCTGGGATTACAAGTTCCACTGCATCGAAG
>CAYRPR010000084.1:0-7799 GCA_964425945.1 uncultured Verrucomicrobiota bacterium
GTGGTCAGCGTAACGCCGGAGACGGAGCGCGTGAGGATCTGAAGCTGCGGGTCGGGGCCGACGGTCTTGCGCATTTCGGACATGCATTCGAACGGATCTTCGCCGACATAGAAATAGGGGGCCTGGTAGCGCGCGCCGCCGCCGAATTCAAAATGGCGTACGCCGGCCTGCGCGGCCGCCTCCATCGCGGGCAGGATGTCGCGCAATCTTACCTTGCCGCCGAACACGCTTTGCAGTCCGTCGCGGAACGCCGTCAACATCACGCGAATCTTCTTTTCCCGTTCGGTGTAGATCATAGTCGCCTCACGATCGTTTGATTTCTTCCATCCGGGTTACGCGCCCGCCGCCGGTCGCTTCCGCCACGGCCATTTGAATGGCCGCCGCGAGCGCGTCGTCGCTCTTGGTCGCGGCTGCTGGAAACAGCGCCGTGAGCGCCTGCATGGCGCCCGCCAGAATGGACAGCAGGCTCAGCACCGCGATGAACGCGATGACGCAAATCATCAGGAGATTGATATCGTCCATAACTACCCCGCTTCGCAAATCCGAAGGTATGTATAGCAGATGAAAAGGGGTTGAACAGCGAAATCGGTCGGCGATCCCTCAATACAATCGCCCGAGCAGATGATCGAGCAGGACGCTCAAACGTTTCCGCAAAACGGTGTACGAGAAGTGTTTTCGGCCCAGCTCGAAGTTGTGGTCGGCCATGGCCCGCAGGCGCGCGGGATCGCGCAACAGGTCCAGGGTGTCGCGGACCGCCGAATCGGAAACGAAATCATCAAACTCGATGACGCGGAATCCCTTGGGCATGATGTCCGTCTGGTAGATCGCGTACCGGCTCATGACGATGGGTTTGCGGTGGTAGACCGCCTCGACGAAGGCATTGCCGAAGCCCTCGATAATCGACGGGTAGGTGACGAGGTCGGCGGCGTGGTAGGCGTCGCCGAGGTCGTACACCTTTCGTCCGTCCGCGGTCCGGCCGCGGCGCGGCGCGAAGCGACCGGCCGCGAGAACCACCCGCACGCCCAGCGAGTCGGCCAGGCGCTCGATGAAGCGCTGGTATTCCAGCCCCTCATCGCCGGCGCTGTGCGATATGACCAGCGTGGCCGGGACGTCCAGCCATCGGGTCAGGATCGCGGCCAGCTCAATCCGCTTGCGTGGAACGATGCGTGTGGGCTGTAAAACGAGCAGATGGTCGCCGGGTATATCCAACTCACTGCGCAGGTCTTCGGCGTAGGAATTGGTCGCCGCCGGCGGCGTGTCGAAATCCATGACGTTGGGAACGACCGTGGAGCGCATCCCGGTGCGGCGGGCCAGCTCGGTGGCCGCGTGCGAGTTGATGACCACGTTGTGGATGCTCCCCATCACGGGCGGGAAAGCCGCCTGCAGATAATCCTCCGCCGCGTTCAACGCGTAGCGCGTGCGTTCCCAGACGAAGTCGTGATGATGCGCGATGGTCGGGACATCGCTTTCCGCGATCAGCTCGGTCAGCGCGAGACCCAGCGGGACATTCAGCGGAATCGCCAGCGCGTTTTCCACAATGAGCAGGTCGATGGAGAATCGGCGGATGAATTCCTGCAGGCCGTGATGCAGATGCGCGCGGAGGGCGGCCACATCGGCGGAAATGGCGGGCGTGCGCTGGCGCGTGACGAACAACGCGTTGTTAATGGCGCGTATGCGTGGATGCTCGAAATGCGCCTCGGGCACGATCATCGTGTGGCTCGGATCCCAGTCGCTGGATCCGGCGAAGAAGAAACATCTGTGTCCCAGCTCGGTCAGGACGTGGACCCACTTTTCCGTTTCGAGCGAAACGCCGTCCGTTCCCTCCAGCCGTTTGGCGATGATTCCTATATTGCGGCCGCGCGTCATGTGGCATTTGTTTCCGTTGCTTCCAGCGTACGCGCACCGGATCATGAGGTCAATCATTGGTCGCGCGGCAGGGCGTCTCGAAAGGCGGGATTCGATTTCCATCCGGGCGCGGGCGGCTTGTAATTCGCCCGCGGCGCGTACACGGAATACTCGACGAGTTCCATCTTATGGATGTAGCGGGGGCAGTTGGGAAAAATGCGCGCGGCGCGTACGCGCACGATCTGTTTCGCGCCCGGGAACACGGACATCAGCGGATCGTCGCGATGCAGGCTCGCCGCACCATTGACGCGCAGTCGTTCTCCATCGCGGAAATCGAGGAAGAGCAGGCCGACCTGCGGATTCACGGCGATGTTGCCCAGGCTCCGGAACATGCCGTTGCCGTCGTAATCGGGGAACGCCAGCGTATGCGGATCGACGACGCGCACAAATCCCGGCCGCCCGCCCTTGTAGGAGCAGTCGGGGCGGCCCTCCGCATCCGCCGTGGCGAGAAAGAACATCGGACTGCGCTCGATGAACTGCCGGTCCTCCCCGGTGAACGTCTCGTGCACGGTCACCTGTTCCAGGCGATCGGCGATACGGCGGGAGTCGAACTGATCCTGAATGGCGCGAGAGCCCGCGTGATACATGGGCGCCGGTTTCATACCGCCTCCTTCACACAGACTCTACCACAGGCGTCAATGGGGTGCGATGGCCAGGCGCCCCCGGCGGACGGGCGCCGCATGACTATCGAGTTTCAGGGACAGGTCCGGAAGAAGGTCCGTCACGATGCCGGTATGTGTGGGAGGGACTTGGCGCCAGTCCTCCGTTCCTTCCGGCCAGATGCGGACGGAGCGGCCGATGTAGTTGGCGCGACGCCGATAGTGATCAAAGAGCAGGCCCGGACCATCGCGCAACAGGGTCTGCAGGTGGCCGTCCATGCTTTGTATCACGTGATACAGTATCTCCGCCTGTGACAGTTCCCGCGCCGGGATGTAATCGGCCAGCGATCCGGCCGCCGGCACGAACGGGGTCGGCTCGATCTCCGGCGCGCGCAGGATGTTCAGCCCGATGCCGAAGACGATGTGGCTGATGCGATCGCCCTGCACCTGCGTGGAGGTCAGCACGCCGGAGATCTTCTGCGCGCCGATCATCACGTCGTTGACCCACTTGATCTTCGGATCGATTCGATCGCCGAAGAGATCGACGAGCGTCTGCGCGACGGAGACGGACGGCAGCATGATCAGGCCCTTCTCGACGCGCGGCGCCGCGACATCCACGGCGTAGTGCGCGGTCAGGTGCATGTTCCCGCGCAGGGCCGTCCAGGGCCGTTCGCGCTGGCCGCGGAATTTCTCGCCTTCCAGCGCCAGGCACACGAGCGCGCCGGGAAGGTCCACGCCGCGTTTCAGCGCGTCGTTGACCGCGTTGAACTGGGAGCCGGGCGCGCGGTCGATGATGATGAGTGTCGCGCGCGACATGTCGTCGATCGCGGCGCGCTGAACGCGGTCGCCGAGACCCGCCACGCGCCACGCTTCCTGCTCGGCGCCGGACAGATCGTCGCTTGCATCGACCCATTGATCGGCCTTCGTGAAACCGAATTCTGCGCAGGCATGGGGATTATCCGTGAGTATGATCATTGATCCGGCGCAACATGTAGGATAAGTTGGAGGCCAATGCAAACGCCAAGCGGCGACGCGGGAGGGACGTCATGTGGAAATCGGCGGTTAGTACGGGTGTCTTGTTGATCGTCATCGGTGTGGGCGGCTACGTCGGGACCGGGCAGGCGAGCGTAACGGCGCTGATCCCGGCCGGTTTGGGTGTCCTGCTGGTGCTTTCCGGTGCGCTGGCCCGTCAGGAGCGTTGGCGTAAGCACGCGATGCACGCCGCGGCGGCGGTGGGCCTGCTGGGTTTTCTCGGCGCGGCTCCGGGTCTGATAAAGGCGGTCCGGATGCTGGGTGGCGCGGAGATGGAACGGCCGGTAGCGGTCCTGCTGATGGCGATCACGGCCGTGATCTGCGCGTTGTTCGTGGGGGCCTGCGTCAGATCCTTCGTGGACGCGCGGCTGAAACGCTAGAATAATATCTGAAAGCGGCGGGACGTCGCTTCCGCTTGGCCCGGGGAGTGCCGCAGGAAGGTAGAAGCGGCATCTTTCCGTTTTATCGGCTAATGCTCAGCCTTTCCGGGCGGTCTTCAATGCCTCGCGTAACGCCTTGATGGTCAATTGGTTGGCCTTCACATCCGGCACGCCGGCGGCGATCAGGCGTTTCCTCTGCTCCAGGACGCGGCGGCGTTTGGCGGCGCCGGTCTTCTTCGGGCGTGTAAAGTTCTTGTTGCGTGTGGCTTTGATGCGTCCCATGGCTGCTCTCTCCAAACTGGCACTCTTGTTTTCTACCTTGAAAAGCGCCGTACATTACATGGGCGGGCCCTTTCTGGCAACTGGTATTCGACGGGGATCCGCAATCGGCTTGTTTGACTTGATTTTGGCCCCATCCGGCCCTTGACTTCCGGGGGCGGTCTATCTACGGTATGGCCCTTTTCCGTCGCCCAAGATATGGGTATCCGGGCCTTTCCATCTATGATAGCGGTGGTAGGATGTGAAGCGTGACGGTGGGGACTGCCCGATGGTGTAATGGTAGCACACGGCCCTTTGGAGGCCAGAGTCAAGGTTCGAATCCTTGTCGGGCAACCATCGATCGGGCTGAATAAGGATTTCTTAACGTGTTCATATTTTCAGGCACAGCGCATCCGCAATTGGCGGAACGAATCGCGGCCTTCGTGGGCCAGCCGCTGGGTTCGGTCAAGATCAGCCGGTTCCCGGACGGGGAGATATCGGTCAAGATCACGGAGAACATCCGTGGACAGGACATCTTTATTGTCCAGCCGACCTGCTTTCCGCCGAACGAGAGCTTGATGGAGTTGCTGATCATGATCGACGCGGCGCGCCGCGCGTCGGCGAAAAAGATCACGGCGGTGATGCCGTTCTACGGGTACGCGCGTCAGGACCGCAAGGACCAGCCGCGCGTGCCGATCACCGCGAAACTGGTGGCGAATCTGCTCGTTGCCGCAGGTACGACGCGTGTACTGACGATGGATCTGCACGCCCAGCAGATTCAGGGATTCTTTGACATACCGGTCGATCATTTGTATTCGGCGCCGATCATGGTGAAGTATCTGCGGACGAAGAAACTGCAGGACATGGTCGTCGTCGCGCCGGACGCCGGCGGATCGAAGATGGCGTACGCCTATTCGCAGATGCTGGATTGCGGTCTGGCCTTCGTGGCGAAACAGCGCACGAGCCCCACGGATGTCGAGGCGATCGATGTGGTCGGACAGGTGGAAGGCCGCAACGCGGTCCTGGTGGACGATCTCGCATCGACCGGGGGCACCCTGCGCGAATCCGCCCGCCTGTTGCGGTCAAAGGGCGCGAAGGGCGTGTATGCCGTGGTCACACATCTGCTGAAACTGGCCCAGGGCGAGTCGAAGCTGAAGGACGCCCCGATTGACGAATTGATCACCACGGACAGCGTGCCGCATCCGGACTGGAGCGGATGTCCGTTGAAGGTGTTGTCCGTCGCGGAATTGCTGGGCGAGGCGATCGTGCGGATCGACAACAACCAGTCGGTGACATCACTATTCAAGATCTAATCAGGAGTACATCATGAGCAAGGAAGCAAGAATCGTGGCGGAAAAGCGTCAGAGCGGGGGTTCCAGTACGGCGAACCGACTTCGGCGCGCCGGCGTGGTGCCGGCGGTGGTTTACGGATCGGGCAAGAGCGTGCGGAACATCCAGTTGAACGAGCACGTCTTCAGTCAGTTTCTGCGGCATCACACGAGCGAGAACGTGCTGGTCGATCTGGAAATCGAGGGCGACCAGCCGTGCAAGGTGCTGATCCGCGAAATCCAGCACCATCCCCTGACCGGCAAGGCCATCCACGTCGATTTCTATGAACTGTCGATGACCAAGAAGGTGCGCGTCGAGATTGCGATCGAGGTCGAAGGCGAGCCGGTCGGCGTGACCCAGCAGGGTGGCAACCTGGAACACATTCTGCGCGAAGTGGAAGTGGAGTGTCTGCCGACGGACCTGGTGGAGGCGTTCACGGTCGATGTGTCGGCGCTCGAGATCGGCGACAGCCTGTCGGTGGAGGACCTGCCGATTGACCGGTCCAAGTTCACGGTGTTGACGGCTCCGGATGTCGCGGTGGTCGCCGTGGCCGCGGCTCGCGTCGAGGAGGAGGTCGAGACGGCCCCGGCCGAGGGCGAAGCCGGTGCGGAGCCGGAAGTGATCGGCGAGAAGGAGCGGGCGGAAGCGGCGGAGAAGGGTACGGCGGAGAAAGCCCCGGCCGAGAAGGGCAAAGAGAAGGAAAAAGACAAGTAATCGCGGGGCCGGTCGCCTGACGGCCGGCGCGCGCCGGTTACCGGTCGGGACCGGGGGGCGGACGGATGAAGCTGGTGCTGGGGCTCGGAAATCCCGGGAGGACCTACGAGGGAACCCGGCACAACGTGGGCTTCGACGTGGCCGACGAACTGGCCCGCCGGTACGAGGCCCGTTTCCGGCGCGGCTGGCTCTCGTCGGTCTCAACTGTCCGGATACATATCTCCGGTCAGGCCACATTGTTGGCGAAGCCGCATTCCTTCATGAATCGCAGCGGATCGGTGCTCGGGCCGATGATGCGACGGAAGGGGCTTGCACCGTCGGATTTGATCGTGGTACTTGATGATGTGGAACTGGAGACCGGCCAGATCCGCATTCGCAAGAGCGGAGGCGCCGGGGGGCATAACGGATTGCGCTCGGTCATCGATGCGCTGGGCACGGAGGATTTCGTGCGACTGCGTTTCGGGGTCGGCCCCCGCCCGCCGCAGGTGGACCTGGTCAATTATGTGCTGGGCCGGTTTCGCGCCGAGGAGCGCGAGGTGGTTGGTCCGGCCGTTCAGCGCGCGGCGGACGCCGTCGAATCCATCATAACGGATGGGACGGACCGCGCCATGAACGCATTCAACGTGAGATAACGAATCCGAAGATCGGATGGCAGGAGACGGACATTGAACAGATACGAAGGCATGTTCATTTTTCCCGACGCGCTCAAGGATGACGCGCTGGACGAGGCGGTCAAACAGGTCAAGGGCGAGATCGAGAAACTGGATGGGGAGATCGAGAGCACCACGCGGATCGGCCGCCGCGCATTTGCCCGCCCCCAGAAAAAGGAAAAGGCCGGCATCTACATCGTCATGACGTTCCGCCTGAAGACGGAACACATCGCGACGCTGCACGCGCGCATGAAGCTGAAGGAAGAAGTCTTTCGCGCGCAGATCGTGCGCGCGGATGACGTCGAAGAACCCGCCGCGGCAATTGCCGGCAAGGAGACCCACGATGGCGTCGCTAAATAAGGTTATGCTGATCGGCAATCTGACCCGCGATCCGGAAGTGCGCTACCTGCCGTCCGGCGCCGCCGTGGCCGACCTGCGTCTGGCCGTGAGCCGAAAGTACAAGGCGTCCAGCGGCGAGATGAAGGAGGAAACGTGCTTCGTCAATGTGTCCGCGTGGGGCCGCACCGCGGAAACCTGCGGGCAATATTTGAGCAAAGGATCGCCTCTGCTGGTCGAAGGACGTCTGAAACTCGATGAGTGGGAGAAGGACGGCCAGAAGCAGAGCCGATTGAGCGTAGTCGCCGAACGCGCGCAGTTCCTGCCGAAGGGCGGTTCCGGAGGCGGCTCGCCGGAGAAGCGCGCGCCCGCGGACAGCAAGAGCGCGGCCGATGAGGACGAAGGCGCCGGCCTGGCCGCGGACGATGACGATGTGCCCTTTTAAGTCAACCGGATCAAGCACGAGGAATCAGGAATGAAGCGAAAACGAACACGTCGGTCCCGCTCCGAAATCGATCCGGGCCTGATGGCCCGCTGGTCGAAGCATCTCGAGGGCGTCACCGGCATAGATTACAAGGACGCCGAACTGCTGCGGC
>CAYRPR010000085.1:0-7769 GCA_964425945.1 uncultured Verrucomicrobiota bacterium
AGGTTGAACTGCTGCTCAAACATCCGGATGTCTTGAGCGCGCGAATCCGCGCTTCAGCCGGCCCCAATCGCAATGAGGGCGTCGGTGTGGCCGAAGCGCCACGCGGGACCCTGATCCATCATTACCGGATCAACGACGAGGGCCTGATCACATGGGCCAACCTGATCATCGCCACGGGACACAACAACCTGGCCATGAATCGCGGCATCCTGCAGGCGGCGAAGGAATTTGTGCGCGGGTCGAAGATTGCGGAGGGTGCCTTGAACCGCGTGGAAGCGGTCATCCGCTGTTACGATCCGTGTCTGAGCTGTTCCACGCACGCGCTGGGCCAGATGGCCCTGCGCCTGCAATTGATGGATCGCAATGGGAATGTACTCGATGAAAAGTGTCGGTGAATCCAACGGTTCGGTTCTGATCATCGGCTGGGGCAATGACCTCCTCGGCGATGACGCGGCGGGTCGTCGCGTGGCGCAGGAAATCGCGGCGCGACGGTGGCTCGGCGTGGAAGCGCTGGAGATGCATCAGCTGACGCCCGAACTGGCGCTCCGGTTGGCGGAGACCGAGTGTGTGATTTTTGTGGATGCCTATCCGGCATCGGAAAAGGACGGTGTCACGATGCGCAGATTGAATGAAATGGGTTCCGCGGACACGCCCGGCGTCGGACACATGGGGCGGCCGGAGGATCTGCTGCGCATGGCGGCCTCGCTGTACGGGGCCAGGCCGGAAGCGTGGATGATAGCCGTTCCCGCTTTCTCTTTCGAGCCGGGCGATGTGTTGTCCGGCCGGACGCAAGCGGGCATCCGCCAGGCTTTACGCGCCATAGACGATTTGGTGAGAGGAACCACACATGTCCCACAATCATGATAAGCCGTTAAGCGCCGAACAGGTGGATGAGGTCATTGCCCGGCACAAGGATCACACGGGCGACGTCTTGAGCATACTGGAAACCTTGCAGGAAATGCATCCCCTCAAGTACCTGCCGCGGGAAACCCTGGAGAGGGTGGCCCAGCGCAAGGGCTTGTCGCCCTCCCGAGTGTTCAGCGTGGCGACGTTCTACTCCTTCTTCAATCTCCGCCCGCAGGGACGGAATACGATCATGGTGTGCCGGGGTACGGCCTGTCACACGCGCGGCTCCAAATTACTGATGGACAGTGTGCTGACGGAGGCCGGCGGCGCCTCTCGCGACGGTCAGGAAACATTCACCACGTCAGACCATCAACTGACCGTGCGAACCGTAGCCTGTTTCGGTCAGTGCGCCCTGGCTCCCGTGGTTGCCGTGAACCATGACATTTACGGGCGCATGACCGATATGAAACTGCGCCGGGCCGTTCGGGATCTTCTAAACAAGAGTAAAGAGCGATGAAAATTCACGATCTGGATGCATTGAACGATCTCCGGGAAACCGGGTTGAATAAAATCCTGCGCGGCGGCCCCCGCATCGGCGTGGGCATGGGCACGTGCGGCATCGGCAACGGTGCGCACGCGGTATTCGATGCGCTGAAAAGCGCGTTGCAGAGAAAAGGCGTGGCGGCGCAACTGGTACCGGTGGGCTGCTTCGGGTATTGCGCGGTGGAGCCGCTGGTGAACATCTATTTGCCCGGCCGGCCGCTGGTCATTCTTGCGCAGGTAACACCCGATGACGCTGATTACATCGTGGAAGAAATCGCAGCCGGTCGCATGCCGATCCGCAAGGCGCTGTGCCGCGTCGAGGAATGGGATCACCTTACCGGACAGGTCGCGTATGGCAGGGGATTGGAGAATATCCCGATCTGGAACGGCATTCCGTTTTTCCGGGGACAGAAGAAGATCGTCCTGCGCAACTGCGGGCTGATCAACCCCGAGGATATCGAGGAATACATCGCCGTGGGCGGATATTTCTCGCTGTGGCAGGCCCTCCAGAAGCCGACGACGGATGAAATCATCGAGGAGGTCAAGAAATCCAAACTCCGCGGACGGGGCGGGGCCGGCTATCCCGCGGGCGTGAAGTGGAGTCTCCTGCAGAAAGCGGCATCCGACAGGAAGTACATGATCTGCAACGCCGACGAGGGCGACCCCGGCGCCTACATGAACCGCAACGAAATCGAGAGCGATCCGCATATGCTCCTGGAGGGTATGCTGATCGGCGGCTACGCCACCGGGGCGGGCGAGGGGATTGTCTATCTGCGCGCGGAATATCCGCTGGCGGTCCAGCGGCTGGAGAAAGCGGTAGCCGCCGCGCGCGACGCCGGATTGCTGGGCGAGAACATCCTGGGCTCCCCATTCAATTTCAATCTCCAGTTGGTGGAAGGCGCCGGCGCATTCGTTTGCGGCGAGGAGACCGCGATGATCGCCTCGCTGGAAGGCAAGGCCGGCCGGCCGCGCCCCCGTCCGCCTTTTCCGGCCGAATCCGGTCTGTGGGGCAAGCCGACCAACATCAACAATGTCGAGACGTGGTGCAATATTCCCGTCATCATCGCGCGCGGCGGAGCCTGGTTCGCCGAGATCGGCACGCGCAACAGTTCCGGCACGAAGGTGTTTTCGCTGGTCGGCAAGATCAAGAACACCGGCCTCGTGGAAATGCCGCTGGGCTCTCCGCTGAAGAACATCATCTATGGCATCGGCGAGGGCAGTCCAGCCGGCAAGAAGATCAAGGCGGTGCAGACCGGCGGACCCTCCGGCGGCTGTATTCCCGCCATGCACTTCGATACGCCGGTGGACTACGAGTCGCTGGGCGCGCTGGGCGCCATCATGGGGTCCGGCGGCATGGTCGTCATGGACGAGGACAACTGCATGGTGGACGTCGCGCGCTATTTCCTGGAATTCACCCACTCCGAATCCTGCGGTAAATGCATTCCATGTCGCGTCGGCCTGGACGAGTCCGTTCGACTGTTGCGCAAGATATGCGACGGCGAAGCGAACGATTCCGATGTGCAGAAACTCGAGGAGCTCGTTCCGATGATCCGCGAGATGTCGCTGTGCGGGCTGGGCCAGACCGCGCCCAATCCCGTGCAGACGACGCTCCGCTATTTCCGCAATGAGTACGATGAGCATATCCGGTCGCGCCGATGCAAGGCGGGGGTCTGCGACAAACTCTACCTGTCGCCTTGCGAGAACAGTTGTCCATTGAACATGCGCATTCCCGCATTCCTGCAATTGCTCAAGGAAGGACGAATGGATGACGCCGCCGAGATGGTCTGGCTGGACAATCCCCTGCCGGCCTCGACGGGACGCATTTGTCAGCATCCGTGCGAGAACCGGTGCCGGCGCGGCGATGAGGATGCGCCGGTCAACATGCGCGAGGTCCATCGGTACATCGCGGATACGGCCTTCTCCAGCGACCTGATCGATACGGTGCGCTCGCGCTTGAAGGCTAACAAGCGGCCTTCGACCGGACGGCGCATAGCCGTCGTCGGCGCGGGACCCTCGGGCTTGTCCGCGGCCTTTTATCTCACGATGTTCGGCCACGATGTGACCGTCTTCGAGGAGCGCGAGGAGGCCGGCGGCATGTTGCGCTACGCCTTACCCGAATACCGGCTCCCGAAGGAAGTCCTCAACCAGGAAATCGGCGTGCTGGAGCATATCGGCGTTCAATTCGTCTTCCGGCAGACCCTGGGTACCGGTTTAGCTCTGGACACCTTGACCCGGGAATATGACGCCGTGTTTCTTGCCACCGGGACATGGAACGAAACCCATGCGGGCATCACGGGCGAAGATGCGCCGGATGTCTGGCACGCGATTGATTTCCTGGAACAGGTGGCGCGGGGTCATCCCCCCGTCATCGGAAGTCGGGTCGTGGTCATCGGCGGCGGCAATGCCGCCGTGGATTCCGCCCGCACGGCGATGCGGCTGGGCGCTCAGGTCACGATCGCGTATCGCCGGGAACGACAGGACATGCCGGCCATCGCGGAAGAAGTCGAGGACGCGGAACACGAAGGCGCGGAACTGGTGTTCCTGGCCTCGCCTCAACGGGCTATACTCGATGAGCGCGGACGGCTGACCGGGATTGAACTGCGCCGCACGAAGCTGGGTGACTTCGATGCCTCGGGACGCCGCACCCCCGTATCCACCAACGAGTTCTTCACCCTGCCGTGCGACGCGGTGATCATGGCCGTCGGCGAGAAGCCCGATCCGGATCCGTTGCGCCGCGCCGGCATCCACGTGCGCGACAATTTCACGGCCGCCGTCAACGGGACGACCTATGAGACCAACCTGAAAGGTGTTCATGCGGGGGGTGACCTCGTTACGGGCGCGTCCAACGTGTCCTCCACGATGGCGACGGGCAAGGCCGCCGCGCGAGCCATTGACCGCATCCTGACCGGCGAAGATCATTTGGACGAGATACTCAAGACCTTCACATATCAGAATTATGTTCCCCTGGAACCGGAGGGCGGCGAGCGACGTGTGTCGCCTAACCGTCGCGTGGGGGAACGGCGGGACAACTTTGATGAGGTTATGCTCGGATTCGATGCCGATATGGCGCTACAGGAAAGCCGGCGATGTCTGCGGTGCGATGTGAAGGAACATTGCGCCGTGAAAGAGGTGGTGTCATGAAAAAGCAGATTAACCTCACCATGGACGGTCAGAAGCTCACCGCCGACGAGGGACAGAGCATCCTGGATGTCGCGCGGGAGAACAAGATATTCATCCCGACTCTGTGCTTCTTGGAAGGTTTGTCGGGGGTAGGCGCCTGCCGGTTATGTCTTGTGGAAGTCCGGGGTGTGCCGCGCCTTCTTTCCTCATGTGTCACGAAGGTGACCGAGGGGATGGAAGTGCTTACGGATACGCCCAAGTTGCAGAATTATCGCCGGATGATTCTCGAACTGCTGTTGGCGGAGCGGAATCATATCTGCGCCTTCTGCGTGGCGTCGGGAAATTGTGAACTGCAATATCTCGCCCAGCAACTGGGTGTGACGCACGTGCGGTATCCGTATCGTTTTCCGAAATACGATGTGGACGCCAGCCATGAGCGTTTCCTTTACGATCCGAACCGATGCGTGCTGTGTACGCGGTGTCTGCGCGCCTGCGAGGAAATCGAGGGCGCGCGCACGTGGAACGTTATGGGCCGCGGCATCCACTCGCTCATGGTGACGGATCTGAACCAGCCGTGGGGCGAATCGCCGACCTGCACGACCTGCGGCAAATGCGTACAGTCCTGTCCGACCGGCGCCCTGGCCGTGAAGGGCCGCGCCACGGCCGAGATGGCCCGGGGCGATAATTTCCTGCCCAAGCTATCCTCGATGAGAAAGAGTGGGAGATAGATAATGCACGAACTGGGTATTGCGCAGGATACGCTGTCGCTGGCGCTGGATGAGGCCCGCCGACAGAGCGCCACGCGGGTGCTGGCAATGCGGTTGCGTGTGGGGGACCTGTCCGGTGTCGTGCCCGAGGCCCTGCAATTCGCGTTGGAGACGATTGTCGAGGGCACGCCGGCCACCGGCGCGCGCATTGAGATTGATCGTGTGATTCCCGTGTGTTATTGTAATGAATGCAGTCGCGAATTTGAGGCGCGGGACTATTCCTATGAATGTCCCGATTGCGGCGAGATCAGCCTCGACCTGCGGCGCGGCAAGGAGATGGATCTGGTATCCCTGGAGGTGGCCTGATGTGCGATCATTGCGGATGCGGCGTAGTCGAAGATCATCATCACGCTGACCATGATCACGATCATGGACACGAGGTCGATGTGCGCCAATCCGTGTTGACGCAGAATCAGCGGCTGGCCGAACGCAACCGGGGCATGTTCATGGCGCACAAGATCAAGGTGCTGAACCTGATGTCCTCGCCGGGTTCGGGCAAAACCTCCCTGATCGAGCGGACACTCCAGGGCGTGGGCGACCCGCGGCGTATCGGCGTGATCGTCGGCGATCTCGCTACGGAGAACGATGCGCGGCGCATCCGGGAGAAGGGCGTGCCGGCCATTCAGATCAGCACCGGCACCGCCTGTCACCTCGACGCGCATATGGTGCATCACGCCTTGGAGAAGCTGAACCTCGATGCAATGGACATCCTGTTCATCGAGAACGTCGGCAACCTCGTGTGCCCCGCGTCGTTCGACTTGGGCGAGGAAGCGCGTGTGGTCATCATGTCCGTGACGGAAGGCGAGGACAAGCCCCTCAAATACCCCGTCATTTTCCATGACGCTGATTTGGTGGTGGTGAACAAGATGGACCTTGCCGAAACGGTCGGCTACCAGCGCGAACAGGCCATGGCGAATATCCGCAAGGTCGCTCCCGGCGCCGAAATCATCGAAGTGTCGGCGAAGACCGGCTCCGGCATGGAGAATTGGTATCGTTGGCTGGGCGTAAAATGAAGACAGCGCTCGGCAGACTCACGCGGGTACTGCGCGTGAGCGGGGCGGTGCAAGGGGTGGGATTCCGGCCATTCGTTTATCGAACAGCCTCTGCGTGCGGCATCGGCGGCTGGGTCAAGAATGACGCGCAGGGCGTACTCATCCGCGCCATCGGCTCCGAAGAACACTTGGATTGCTTTCAATCCCTACTCGCAAAACCATCGCCACCTGCAAGAGTGGATTCTTTGGCGGTGGTGGAAGAAAAGAGCGAGGGTGAGGGTGAGGCAGGAGCGTTTGATATTCTGCCGAGTGATGCGGAAGGCGCCATCACCGCGTCCGTGACGCCCGATCTGGCCACCTGTCCGGATTGCCTGCGGGAACTCTTCGATCCTTCCAACCGGCGATATCTGTATCCCTTCACCAACTGCACGCAGTGCGGTCCGCGGTACACCATTCTCGATCGCATACCGTACGACCGGCCGAACACCACCATGAAGCGGTTCACGATGTGTCCGGCGTGTCAGGCTGAATACGGGAATCCGGCCGATCGCCGGTTTCATGCGCAACCCAACGCCTGCCCGGTATGTGGCCCGCAACTGGCTCTGCGGGATGGCGACGGCCGTGTGATCGCCGAGAAGCATAAAGCCTTGATTGCGGCGGCCGCAGCGTTGCGTGATGGGCGCATTGTGGCGGTGAAGGGGTTGGGCGGTTTTCACGTATTCGCGGATGCCCGGAACGACGCGGCCGTGTTGGAACTGCGACGACGCAAGCACCGGGAGGAAAAACCGTTTGCCGTTATGTTCCCGGAGATCAGTCAGATCAGACAAATCTGTCGGATCGGTGAATTGGAGGAGCGGTGTCTGGTTTCCCCCGAATCGCCCATTGTGCTGCTACGCAAACATGAGCCGGAGGATTTCGGCGCTGTTTCGACCAATCCGCTGTTGGGCGTCATGTTGCCGTATACGCCATTGCATCATCTGCTGATGCGTGAACTGGGATTTCCGGTGCTGGCGACCAGCGGGAATCTGTCGGATGAGCCCATTTGCTTCGACAACGACGAGGCATTGATCCGCCTGAGCGCAATTGCGGATGTGTTTCTGGTGCATGATCGTCCGATCGCGCGGCCGGTGGATGATTCGATCGTGCGCGTGATGGCCGGACGACCGGTCATTCTACGTCGCGCGCGGGGATATGCGCCTCAACCGGTTAGATTGCCGCGCGCCGTTGATGAACCCATCTTGGCCGTGGGCGGGCATTTGAAAAACACGGTGGCTCTTGCCGTGGGTGAAAACGTATTCATCAGCCAGCATCTGGGCGATCTGGATACGGAACCGGCGCACCGGGCATTTGAGGATGCTGTTCATTTGCTCGAAGGACTTTACCAAGCGAAACCTGGCTGGGTTGTGTGTGATATGCATCCGGATTATGCGTCCACGCGGTATGCGCGAATAGCCCACCCCCGTCCCCTTCCGCCTTCGCCGGAGCAGCTACGGCGGACAGG
>CAYRPR010000086.1:0-7727 GCA_964425945.1 uncultured Verrucomicrobiota bacterium
AGATTGCCGTACTGCGCGAGAAGGTCGCGCAATATCATGAAAAACGCGTTCAGCTCCGTCCGCTCGAGGAGCAGGCGGGCATGGAGCCAGGTGTCCAGCAGGCACAGGATGAAGCCAAGGACATCATGATGGAGACAATGAAAGGCATCCAGCCCGGCGCCGAGGATTTGATGGAACAGCGCGAGCAACTGGTCGAGCGCTACATGGAACTCGAGCAGGAATTCCGTGAACAGCAGATGCAACAGCATATGCAGATGGAGGGCGATCACACCGGCCATCAGCACTGATCGGTGGTATAGTTCTTAAAGTGATATCTGCGGCCGGCCCCGCTGAAACAGCGGGAGCCGGTGGCGCTGCTGGGTGGCGCGTTTACGGATTGGGATCGACGGCCAGGGGATTCGATCCGTCCACGTTGACGCCAAAGTCGTCGATGCCATTGTTGTCCCAGTAGTTAAACTGGGCGTTGATGACGCCGGCGCCATTGTTCAGCAGGCCGATTTGCCCGTTGTCCGTGAACGAGTTGTTGGGCTGGACGTTCAGGTTCAACGTCGGCCCCGCCGCCTCCACGATGGCGCCGTGCAATGCGTTATTGCGGAAGGTGTTGTCCTCCGCCTCCAGCGTCACCGTTCCGTTCGGCGCCTGCAACGTCGCGATGAAGCCATGCAGTTGGTTATTCAGGAAGCGGCTGTCGTTCATGGCAAGATCGACATCACCGTTCGCGGAATGGAACGTGACCTGTGCGCCGGTCTCGTTGGTGTCACTCGCTATCACGCCCGACAACGTTGCGCTTACGTCCTCCTCGGCGTTCACCTGGATTTGCATGCCGTAGACCAGGTTGGAACGGGTGGTCACGTTGAGGGCGGACAGATTCGCGCCGCCCAGCGCGGCGCTCGCCACGATGTTCATACCCAATTGGGTGTTGCTGTCGAGGGCGCCATCTTCAAGGCGGACATCCAGATCCGTGTGGGCGTTCAGTTGCGCCAGGAATCCCTGCAGATTGCCGCTGGCGCTGAATCGCTCGACGCTCGTGGTGACGGAACCGCCGGACGAGGCGGCGAGCAGTTGCATGCCGAACTGCGTGTTGTCGTCGGCGGTGATGTCTTCAAACGACGCATTCACGTTGCCCGCGGCGTTCAGGTTGGCCAGGAAACCGAAGAGGCCGCTGTTGTTCGCGCGGATGTTCTCGAAGGTCGCATCCAGCGGCCCGCCCGACGAGGTGGCGGTCACGTTGATCCCGAATGGCCCGCTGCCGTTCGCGGACACGTCCCGGAGGATGGCCGTGAGGGCACCGGCCGATGACAGGTTGGCCAGGAGTCCATGCTGACCGTTGTCGTTCACGCTGATGCCGTCCAGGAGGACGTCCAGCGAGCCGGCGGAGGAGGAAGCCAACAGGGACAAGCCGTACAGGTTGTTGTTGCCGGCCTGAATATTCTGGAAGGAGGCTGTCATGTCGCCGGGCGCATTGAGATTCGCCGCGATGCCCTGCTGACTGTTGTTTGTCGCGCTCACGTTCTCGAACGATGCATCCAGCGGGCCGCCGGTGGAGGTCGCGGTCAATGTGATGCCGAACTGCGTATTGTTATCGGTCCATACGTCAGTAAAGGAAACATCCAGCGCGCCGGCGGCGGCCAGGAGGGCGATGATGCCGTGTTGGCTATTACCGCTTGCGCTGACGTTGTTCAACGCCGCGTCCAGCGTGGAGCCGGTCGAGGTGGCGAACAGGTTAAGACCGAAATGGGAATTATCATCGACCAGAATATTCTCCAGCGAGACATTCAAGGGACCGGCGGCCGTCAAGCTCGCCAGGATCCCGTGTTGATTGTTGCTGCTGGCGCTCACGTTCTCGAACGCGGCGCCCAGCGAACCACCGGTGGACGCGGCGGTAAGCGATAGGCCATACGTCAGGTTCCCGTTCGCGCTTACGTCTAAGAAGGACGCATCCAGCGCCGTCGACGCGCTCAAGTTCGCCAGGATGCCGTGAAGGCTGTTGTTATTCGCGCTGACAGTATCGAACGAGGCGTTGAGCGGCCCGCCGCCGGACGTCGCTTGCAGGTTGATGCCGTAGAGACTGTTCATGTTGGCGACAATGTTCTCGAACGATGCGTTGACCGAGCCGGGCGCCGTCAACTGCGCCAGTACGCCGAATTGCGTATTGCCGTTCGCGCTCACATTTTCGAACGAAGCGTCCAGGGTGGAGCCGGAAGACGAGGCGATCAGGCTGACGCCGTGTTGCTGGTTGCTATCGGCCAGCACGTTCACGAGGGACGCGTTGAGCGGGCCACCCGACGCGGCCAGCACGGATACGCCATACTGGTTGTTGCCGTCCGCCATCACGTTGTGCAGGTCCACATCCATCTGGCCGGGCGCGTTGAGATTCGCCAGCACGCCGAATTGGGCGTTACTGCGGGCGCTGATGTTGTCGAGCGCGACGTCCATCGAGCCTCCGCTGGATGTGGCGATCAGGCTGACGCCATAACCCGTATTGCTGTCGGCCCACACGTTGCTCAAGGTCGCGCTTATCGAGCCGGGCGCCGTCAGTTGGGCCCGGACCCCGTGCTGACCATTGTCGCCCGCGCTGATGTTATGCAGGAAGGCGTCCAGTGTGCCGCCGATCGAGTTGGCGAGCAGGGTGAGCCCGAACTGGCCGTTCCCGGTCGAGGACAGGTTCTCCATGGACACATCGACCGGCCCGGCTGCGTTCAAGTTGGCCTCGATACCGAACAAGCCGTTGTTGTCGGCGCTGATGGTATCGAATGCAGCGTCGAGCGATCCACCGGTGGATGCGGCGGAAACGGCCATGCCGAATGTCGAGTTATCATCCGCGCTCACATTTTCAACGGTCAGGTTGAGCGGGCCCACTGCGTTCAGTAGGGCCTGAATGCCGTGCTGATTATTGTCATCGGCGCTGATGTTGCGCAGCAGGGCGTCCAACGTGGAGCCGGTCGAGGTGGCGAACAGGTTAAGACCGAAATGGGAATTATCATCGACCAGAATATTCTCCAGCGAGACATTCAAGGGACCGGCGGCCGTCAAGCTCGCCAGGATCCCGTGTTGATTGTTGCTGCTGGCGCTCACGTTCTCGAACGCGGCGCCCAGCGAACCACCGGTGGACGCGGCGGTAAGCGATAGGCCATACGTCAGGTTCCCGTTCGCGCTTACGTCTAAGAAGGACGCATCCAGCGCCGTCGACGCGCTCAAGTTCGCCAGGATGCCGTGAAGGCTGTTGTTATTCGCGCTGACAGTATCGAACGAGGCGTTGAGCGGCCCGCCGCCGGACGTCGCTTGCAGGTTGATGCCGTAGAGACTGTTCATGTTGGCGACAATGTTCTCGAACGATGCGTTGACCGAGCCGGGCGCCGTCAACTGCGCCAGTACGCCGAATTGCGTATTGCCGTTCGCGCTCACATTTTCGAACGAAGCGTCCAGGGTGGAGCCGGAAGACGAGGCGATCAGGCTGACGCCGTGTTGCTGGTTGCTATCGGCCAGCACGTTCACGAGGGACGCGTTGAGCGGGCCACCCGACGCGGCCAGCACGGATACGCCATACTGGTTGTTGCCGTCCGCCATCACGTTGTGCAGGTCCACATCCATCTGGCCGGGCGCGTTGAGATTCGCCAGCACGCCGAATTGGGCGTTACTGCGGGCGCTGATGTTGTCGAGCGCGACGTCCATCGAGCCTCCGCTGGATGTGGCGATCAGGCTGACGCCATAACCCGTATTGCTGTCGGCCCACACGTTGCTCAAGGTCGCGCTTATCGAGCCGGGCGCCGTCAGTTGGGCCCGGACCCCGTGCTGACCATTGTCGCCCGCGCTGATGTTATGCAGGAAGGCGTCCAGTGTGCCGCCGATCGAGTTGGCGAGCAGGGTGAGCCCGAACTGGCCGTTCCCGGTCGAGGACAGGTTCTCCATGGACACATCGACCGGCCCGGCTGCGTTCAAGTTGGCCTCGATACCGAACAAGCCGTTGTTGTCGGCGCTGATGGTATCGAATGCAGCGTCGAGCGATCCACCGGTGGATGCGGCGGAAACGGCCATGCCGAATGTCGAGTTATCATCCGCGCTCACATTTTCAACGGTCAGGTTGAGCGGGCCCACTGCGTTCAGTAGGGCCTGAATGCCGTGCTGATTATTGTCATCGGCGCTGATGTTGCGCAGCAGGGCGTCCAACGTGGAGCCGGTCGAGGTCGCCAGCAGGTTGATACCGTAATGGCCGTTGTCATCGGTCCATATGTTTTCAAGCGAAACGTTGACCGTGCCGGGCGCCGTCAACTGCGCGAGGATGCCGTGCTGGGCGTTGCCACTGGCGCTGACGTTGTCGAACATGGCATCCACTGATCCCCCGGCCGCGCCGAGCAGGCTGATGCCGTATTGCAGGTTGTCATCCGCGAACACGTTTCGGAACGAGGCATCGAGCGCGCCGGGTCCCGATACGTTGGCCAGGATACCGAACTGATTGTTGCCGCTCGCGCTGACGTTGTCGTACGACAGGCCGACAGCGGCCGTCGTCGAGTTGCCGATGAGTTGGATGCCCCCGAACGAATTGTTGTTCGCCAGCACGTTCGTGAACGAAGCGAGCAGGGCGTCGTTCGCCGTCGCGCTCGCGCGAATGCCGTGCTGGCTGTTGTCGCTCGCGCTGATGTTTCGCATATGCAGTTCGATCGGCGCGAGCGCAGCCGGCGCGACCAGGGTCAGATCGATGCCGGTCTGGGTGTTGTCATCGGCCGCGATGTTGTTAAAGGTCATCGTGAGGGGACCGCCCAAGGCGGCCATATTGGCCAGTATGCCGAGTTGGTCGTTGCCGCTCGCGCTGACCGTGCGGTACCTCGCATTCACGGCGCCGGCGCTGGAAACGCCCGTCAGGTGCAATCCGGAGAACGCATTGTCATCGGCAATCGTGTTGCGGACGGAATAGGTTATATCGCCGTTCGCCGTGAGCGTCCCGCGTATGCCGTGACCCGCGTTGCCGCTTGCGTTCACGTTGTTGAAATGCAGGTCCAGCGGGTTGCCCGCGTTCGGCGTCTGGAGCGTTAGATCGATACCCGTCTGATTGTTGTTCTCGGCCGTGACCCGGTCGAAGGACAGGAACAGGGGACCGTTCAAGGCCGTCAGGTTCGCGAATAGGCCCAGCTGGCTGTTATCGCTGGCGCTGACCCGGCTGTAGATCGCATCGACGGGACCCGATCCGGTGGAAATGCCCGTCAGATGCAATCCGGAGAGTCCGTTGTTGTCCGCGATAACTCGATCATAGGATGCGGCGATTCCGCCGCTGGCCGTGACGATCGCCTGGATGCCATGCTGGATGTTGTCACTGGCGCTGACCCGGTTGAAGTGGAGATCAGCGGAATGATTGTTGTTCGGCGTCATCAGCATCGCGTTGATGCCGGATTGATCGTTGCCGTCGGCGATCACCCGGCCGAACAACGCGCTGATCGGACCGTCGAGCGCGGTCAACTGCGCATTGATTCCGTGCAGGCCGTTGCCGGTCGCGCGGACGCGGTTAACGTCGAGTTCAATGGCGCCCAATAGGGTGAGTGCGGTCAACTCAATGCCCATCAAACCGTTGTCGTCGGCCGCCACGCCGTCGAACCGGGCGGAGATCGGGCCGCCGAGCGCCGTCAGAGAGGCCAGCAAGCCGAATTGCCCGTTGTCACTGAAATCGCTGTTCCGCACGTTCAGGCCGATCGCGCCCGATTGGGACAGGGCGTCGAGGTGGAAGCCGAGCTGATTGTTGCCTGTGGCCGATACCTGGCGCAGTCGCACGTCGATATCTCCGTCCGCCGCGAGCAGGGCGTGAATACCGTGTTGGGGATTGTTCTCCGTCACCACGCGGCGCAGATCCAGGTCGATGGCCCCGGCGCTGTTGACGAGCAGGCTGACGCCGATAAACGCGTTGTCGGACGTATCCGCGCCGTTCATCAACACGCGGATCAGCTCGTCGGCCGACAAGTCCAGGTGCACTCCGTGCGCGCTATTGTTGTCGGCCGTCAGATGGCGAATATTCAGGTCAATGTCATCGAAGTTCAGCGCGCGAACATGCAGGCCGTTTGCCGCGTTGTTGTTGGCTATGTTGCCGATGATGTCGGCGCTGTAGCTGCCGCTGGCGCCCTCGCCATGGATCCGGATGCCGTCCTGGGTGTTGTCGAACGCATCGTTCAAGAGAATGGACTGGTGATAGACATCCGATCCCTGGGTCAACAGCAGGGCGCCGTATGAATTGCCGTAAAAATTGTTGCAGAGCAACAGGAGGTGATTCGCGTTTTCAGCCAGGACGCCGACCTGGTCGATCTCATACGTGTTGAACACCGAGTCCAGCGCGTTCGGATTCACGCCGCCCGGACTGTGCGTGAAATCCAATCCGCGCACCGAGACGTTGTTCGCCGCGATGTACAGCGACGGCGCATTGACGCCGCCCACGTTGCCGTCGATCACCGGATACTTGTCCCCGCCGAACTTCTTGCCGGTGTTCGGGCTGACCACGGGTTTGCCCTGGCCCCACAGGTTCACGCCGTTCTCCGTGATCTGCACGTTCTCCTGATAGGATCCCTTGCCCGCGAACACATACACATTCTTCTTCCCGAACACATTGTCCACACCTTCCTGCACCGTGTTGAAGGGGCGTTCGGCCGACCCGTCTTCGACGCCCGATGTATTCCGGTTGCTGACGAACTGGACGTCGTCCATGATGGTGACCTTCTTGGTCGTGGTGCTCGAGCGCGTGGTCGTTTCGTCGGCGATCGTTTCCACCTTCTCGTCGGTGCGGATGTTCGGATCGCGCAGGACATTTTCCGTCAGGCGATGCCGCATGATCCGCCGGCCGGTCTTATTCTCATCCCACGCGTCCGCAAAGGGATTTCTTCCATTCCCCAGCGCCGCAAGGTCGAACGGAACCTGGATCCGGCCGCCAATGAAGTATTCCGTTCCGTTCAGCCGGTCGTTCTCATACAGCTCCGCGTCCAGGGTCAGCAGGGGGAGCAGGCGGATTTCCGTCCGGCCGCGCCAGCCTTCCACGGTGTCGCCGCCATAATGCGGCTCGAAATGATAGTAACCGCCAAAGAGACCGACCTCGACGGGGAGGTCATCCCTCAGGGGCAGCCATACGCCCGCCTCCGCATCCCAGCCCCGCGCGGTGGTCTCGTAGTGCTCGAACGCCTGGTACCGAGTCGTCATGCTGGACGACATGGTGACCTTCTCCTTGAAGGCATGCTCCTCGGGGAAGGGGGCGCTGATGGACGTACTCGAACTGCTTTGAATGACGGTTGTCTCTTCCCAACTCTCCACGAGGTTCTTCGTGCGTTCGGGAATATAGATATTGGCGCGCGCGTCAAAATGCTTTGAAAGAAACTCCGCGCCAAAACCGACCTGGTCATACCGGTTGTCGTGACGACTCCAACGGGTGTCGTAGAAGGCATTCACACCGACAATCACGTCGCGATCGGGCAGGAGATAACGGAAGCCGAGGCCGAGGTTCACCTCCTCCTCGCGATGGTCGTTCAGGGACGCGCGTGGATTGAAGAAGAGCAGACCGCCATTGCGGTACACGAGCGGGATGATGAGGTCGCCAAATCCTTCAAAGATATCTTCGCCGCCGCGCGCTCCGACGGTGACGCGTCCGGGCAAGAAGCGTTCCATTTCGCCGGCCGTGATCGCGGCGTCTTCCGCGGCGGCCGACAGGGGCAATTGCGAGACCACGAGGATCAGGCACAGAGCCGAGTGGAACACACGGCTCG
>CAYRPR010000087.1:0-7657 GCA_964425945.1 uncultured Verrucomicrobiota bacterium
GGGATGGCGATCAGGTTGGCGTACGCGCCCGCGAAGGGCCAGCGCATGAA
The DNA here is from genome assembly GCA_964425945.1 of uncultured Verrucomicrobiota bacterium. Lineage (GTDB taxonomy): Bacteria > Verrucomicrobiota > Kiritimatiellia > SLAD01 > SLAD01 > CAYRPR01. The sequence continues at coordinate 51 of CAYRPR010000087.1, forward strand.
GTAGTACGACGAGAGCGGGATCATCATGCCGATCTGGATCGCAAACTGAGCGGCCAGGAACGCGCCGGCGGCCGCGGGAATGTTGTTGTAGCCGAGCGATCCGATCAGGCGCACGCCGCGCTGTTCCAGTTTGTGGAGCCACCACGTCAACAGGGCGGCCAGCGCGGCGAATGGAATGAGGAATTGCGGCGTGACCACGAGCGGCCAGAACACGACGCCGACGGCCGTCAGGATCAGGAAGATCAGCGAGAAGGCGAGGAATCCGTTTCCTTCGAGCCGTTGCAGCAGGTGATGCGCCGGTTCCGTCAACAGGCCCAGCGACAGAATCGCGCCAAACGACAGGGTGAACGAGGGATCGACGATCACCAGCGGGTTCTGGAGCAGAATGAGGAACGCGGCGACGGGCACGCCGATCAGCACCGATGAGCGGAGTCCTTGGTGCAGATAGCCCCAGGTCAGCAGAAACAGGCTGTTCATGATCACGGCGCGCAGTACGGACGGGCGCGCGCCGGTGATGATGGCGAAGATGATCAGGATCAGGATGACCAGCGGGACATACATCTGGCGCGGGATGCGCACCATCGTGAAGATGCCCATGAACATGACGGTGATGATCGTGACGTGCAGGCCGGAAACGGCCAGCACATGGTTGACGCCGGCGTATCGGAATTCCTCGGCGATGAACTCCTCGCAGACCGGCGCGGTATCGGGGTCGTGATCGTGTCCCAACAGGCACGTCACGCCGTGCAGGCCATAACGCAAGCCCAGGGTCACGCCGCCGAGGAAGGACGATTGCGGATAGGGCATGGACATCTTAAAGACGCGCAACATGCGGTCGCGCAAGTCCAGCGAGAACCGGACCAGCCCGTTGCCGCGGAGGGATTCATCGATATCCGGCCGGATCATCTGGATCGGCGGTGCGGCGCCGGGCGCTTGGAAGACGCTCATGCCGCCGTAGATGCCGTGATTTTGCAGGAATCGGCGCGGATCAAATCCGCCCGGGTTGGCGGCGGCGCGCGCGACGGACAGTTCGCCGTACACCTGTACCAGATGGCCGTAGGCGTCGGTCCGGGCGTAGCGTTCATAATTCTCGACACGGGGGCGCAGGTCGACATGCACGTCGCCGCCTTCGACCTTGTAGTACGGGCCGCCCGGCGGATACTGGATGTATTCCGGCGTGACGGTCAGCACCGTTTTGAAGTCGTAGACGCGCGGATCCTGCGTGATGCGTCCGATGATGGTGACCGACGCCTGGGCGCGTCCGGGCCGCGCGAACGAGCTGATGTGATTGGACACGCGATACAATTCGACCGTCGCATCGTCCGGCGCGCGGAGCACCTCGATGCGCGCAATCCGGTTGAACGGTTGGAGGACGAGGTATTCGGTGCCGATGGGATCCTCCGCGCGGATGGTGACCGGATCGCTCTGGCGTTCGAGGTCGGCGCGACGGAACATCCATCGGCCGGCGTCATCCGTCCGGACGAGCCCGCGATCGTCCAGCAGGGGCACGCGGGCGGACAGGTCGCCGTGGATGCGCAGGACGAGGTCGCTGTTCAGCGGTTGCGTCTTGCGGAGAATCAGGCGGCTTGTATCCGGCAACTCGCGTTCGAGGACAAACTGGGGGCGCCCGGGCAGGACCTGCAGGATGCCGATCCGCTCGTCGGGCACGGTGTCGGCGCGCGTATAGCGGGTGCAACCGAGCGCAAAGGCGGGCAGGCTCAACAGGACGATTTCGGCCAGCACCGGCAAGCGGGACAGGGCGCCCTTCATGCAGAAGCGAACATAAACCGGGACGGAAATCAGAAAGGCGAGCGCGGTCAGTATCCGCAACAGCGGCAGGTGCGCCGGATCGATCGTGAACGCGAGCGCGTACACGATGCCCATCACATAGGCGTAGCAGAAAAGGATCAGTCTACTTTGCGTCTGCATGGTCCTTGTCCGAACCGAAATCGACTTGCGGGTAGTAGTGGAGATTGGAAGACCAGATGGGGGCGTGGTCGAGCTGGCCGCGGAACAGGGCGGTCAGGGTCCGGCGGTACTCGCCGTGACCGACCAGAACGATCACCCCGATCGCGGCGGCGGCGAGGAAGATGCGGGCCAGATATGCGGGTCCTTTATCCATGGTGCGATTTTACGTCCGTTTCGTGCTCGTCGTCGGCTTCCTCTGCTTCTTTATGCTTTCTGGCGACGAATACATAGACAAAAAAAAAGGGCAGGCTGGGGAGCAGGTACAACACGCCTTCCTGCGTGTAGAAGATCTGTTCGAGTCCCAGGCCGAGCCAGACCAGATAGGCGATGAGTCCCGCGGTGTTGAGCGCCAATACGCTGTATTCGAGCTTCTTCACGATGATCGGGCCTTCTTCATCAGCAAGCCGGTGACCTGATCGACTTCTTTTTCCGGATGCGTCGCCGCTTTTTCAAAGTACTGAATGTAGTGGGCCGCGTCGCCCGGCCGGAGTACCGGGATGGTCGGGTTGCGGATATTCCATTCCGCGTGGCGCGGCGTGATGACCAGGATGGAGTGGACGTCGTCATTCCATACGTGGTTGGCCTTCAGGAATTGCCGGAAGAGATCGATATGCCGGCGGCACTGCTGAGCGGGATTGGGGAGGGGGGTGGGCTTGTCCCCGGCGGCGCGGACACGGCTCCATTGTGGCGCGCGTTCATCGCCGGATATCTTGCCCCTCCAGTTCTTCGTTTCCACGAGAAAGATGCCTTTCGGTGACACGACCACGTGATCGATCTGGGCGGAGCGGAAACCGCGGCGGATGTTCACGTCGTTCAGGATGTACGTGTCGTTCGGCAACTCCTCCTGCAAGAGGCGTGTGACGGTGGCTTCCCCGCGCAGGCCGGCCGATACCTGCTGTTCCTCTTTGCGGTTTTCGCGGATCTTGATGTGGTGCGCCGCGGCCAGGAACGCGGCGACCAGGCCCACCACGAGCAGGGATGCCGTATCCTTCCAGAAATACAGGATCAATCCGACGCCGACCAGCAGGCCGGCCAGGCCCGTTTCCATGCGGGTCAACGTGTGGAGCCATTCACTTTCGCGGGTTAGTGATCGACGCTTGCGAGTCAGTGTGGACTCGTCTGTGAGTATCCGGGCCATACGGCTCTTATTCAGCGGCAACCGGCTCCGGACGTTCGACGACTTCGGCGCGGGCGAATCGCCGGGCCCGGTCCGTGATCCGAATGCGGACCTGATCGCCGGGTTGGCTTCCCGGTACAAAGACCACAAGACCATCGATATGTGCGACGCCATCCTGATCCGGATTGTTGCGATCCTGTTCGGCGATGGTGACGTCGAACCGTCGTCCGACGACGATGTCCTCGACCCGCGCGGCGGCCGCGGACCAGGGTTCCTCGTCCTCGATGGCGGATGCGGCGGCCATCGGCGCCGGCTGAGTGGCGAGGACGGCGTCCTCATCGCTCATGCGTTCCCCCCGGGCGAAACGACGGAGATCATCCACGATCCGGAAGGTGACCGTTTCGCCCATGGGCGCATTGGGCACGAATACGACCTTGCCCTCCACCCGTACAATCCCGTCTCCGTCGCGACCGAGGTCTTCGACGGTCCCGCTGTACACCTGGCCGACGCGCAGGGGGCTGTCGTGCATGGGGGGCGTTGTCTCGCGCGACATGGGGCGCGACGGCCGGCTTGGAGGTACGACATCCGCCATGCCGAGCCGGCTGACGATCGTTGCATCCGCGGTCGAGCGGCGTATTCGGGTGACTTCAACAACGAGGATTTCGCCGACACGCGCGTCGGGAACAAACGTGACCAGGCCGCCGATCCGGGTAACACCCGACGCGCCCTCGCGCGATTCGTCCGTGATCTGAACCTTGTAGCGGTGGCCCGCCTGGGCTTGGAGGCTCGAATCGGCCATGGCGTCGAGAATCTCGGATGTGTACACCTCGGGTTCCGCCACCGGCTGTTCCGAGACCAGTTCGACCACGACTTCGCGGCCGGCCGGACCCTGAGACATGTACAGCCACGTCACCACGGCAAGCGCCGCAACAACAAGCAGCAGCAGAACAATCAGTACGGGGCGGCCCAGGTTCGAGTGGGTCGCCGGGGCGGTTTTCAGGGGGTCGGTCGTCATGATGGCGCTTGAGCCTCCGTGTTGGTGAGTCTTGATCGTATCCCGCACGCGTCTGCGGCGCATTCTTCGGCGGTAAGCATGAACAGCGTTCCTGTAACAGTCAACTTAACTTATCATGCTACCCGATCCTGGCGTCACGAACAATCGGGTCGTCACCGAGACGGCCATAGGGGATACTATTAGCATTATGAACGTGGAAGGATTTGGGATAGGCTGGCCGAGATGACGTTGTCGGATACCATTCGAGAGAAGGCCCTGGAACTGGGCTTCGAGTGGGCGGGCATCGCGCCCGCCGGCCGGGCGCCTCACGCCGACGATTTCATGCGCTGGCTGGACAAGGGATATCACGGCGATATGGAATGGCTGGCGCGCGAGCCGGAGCGCCGGGTCGAACCGCGGCGCGTCGTCGGGGATGCGCGATCGATGATCCTGGTCGGCATCGGATATTATGTGGCCGATCCCGACCCGGCGGTCTGGGACGACCCGTCGCGCGGCCGCATCGCGCGCTATGCGTGGGGTGTCGATTATCACGATGAGCTCACGCCGAGGCTTGAAGCCCTCTCGGACTTCATTCGCGCCGAAGGCGGCGCGCCTGCGCGATGCAGATATTATGTGGATACCGGCCCCGTGCTCGAACGCGAGTGGGCCGCGCGCGCGGGCTTGGGCTTCATCGGGAAGAACTCCCTGCTCATCCGGCCGGATCGAGGTTCGTACATCTTCCTGGGATGCATCATAACGAATCTTGAGCTGGATTACGACGAAGCGGCGGCGGACGGCGGGGCGACGTTGGGCAAGGGGAACTGCGGTAGTTGTCGCCGTTGTCTCGACATCTGTCCGACACATGCGTTCCCCGCGCCGTACATTGTGGACGGCAACCGGTGCATTTCGTACCTGACGATCGAGTTGAAGGAGTCGATTCCGGAATCCTTGCGATCCAAAATGGGAAACTGGATCTACGGGTGCGACGAGTGTCAGTCCGTGTGCCCGTGGGTGCGGCGGTATTCAAAGCCGGCCCGGGAATCCTTTCTGCGCTACGATCCCGACGAGGCGGCGCCGCGCCTGCTCGACCTGATCCGGATGACCGACGAGGCGTTCCGCGCGCGATACCGCCGGTCGCCGATCTGGCGCATCAAACGGCGGCGGTTTCTGCGAAATGTGGCCGTGGCGCTCGGCAACTGGGGCGATCCCACCGCGCGCCCGGCACTGGAACGCGTTCTCAGCGATCCGGAACCGCTCATCCGCGAACATGCGGCATGGGCGCTGGACCGGCTATCCGGGTAGGCGATGTCAGAATTCGAGGCGCAACGCGGCGCCCAGCGTGACGGTATCGCTTTCGATATCGTCCACGGTCTCGTTGATGCCTTCCCACTCCGAGAAATGGTAGTTGGCGTTGATGTCCAGGCGCAGGGACGGCAGAATGGGCAGATCCAGTCCGGCGCGCAGGAGGTAGAACGGCTTGTCGGCGAATTCGCTGTTGGCGTACATCACACCGATTCCCGCGCCGGCGTAAATCCACCCGCCGACGATGGCCAGCGCCTGTGGCGCGTACACGGTTTCGCCCGCGCCGGCGAAATTGTCCGGGAAGATTTCCAGATCCACCTGCAGTTTCAGGAGCGGAATCACTTCGCCCTGGTAGGTGACCAGCCACGAGACACCGTCGCGGTCGATATCATCCCCGACGGAATCGACCGTGCGCCAATAGTGGGCGCCGACGCCCAGACGGTTTCCGGCCTCCGCCGAACTACACAGGGATAGAACCGTCGCGACCGCCAGCCATGTGCTGAATCTCATGATGTACCCTCCTCTTTGGGGTCTTCGTTGCCTCCTGCCTGCAAGTATCATACACTAATCTCTATCATGAGTTTATCAAACGGCCAGACGACGAAGGAACGGCTTCTTGACCAGCCGCTGCGGATGGGGTCGCTGACCCTTCCCAATCGCGCGATCTGCGCGCCGCTGGCGGGTATCAGCGACGCGCCGTTTCGCCGCATCTGCCAGGAGCTGGGCGCCGGGCTGACCTATGTCGAAATGCTTTCCGCCCAGGCGATGCACTATAAGAACAAGCGGACGATCGACATGATGTATCGCCATCCGTCCGAACCCCTGCTGGGCGTGCAGATCACCGGACCCACGCCGGAAATGGTGGGGGAGGCGATCCGGTTCGTCGACGGGTTCCCCTTCGACACGATTGACATCAACATGGGCTGTCCCGTGCGCAAGGTGGTGGCGTCGGGCAGCGGGAGCGGAATCCTCCGCGATCCGGAGCGGCTCGGGGAAACCGTGCACCGTGCGCGCGAAGCGACCTCGAAGCCGTTATCGGTCAAGGTGCGCCTTGGATTCTCGCGTCATGAATACAACGTGGGCGAGACCTCGCGTCGCGCCGCGCGGGAGGGGATCGATATGTTCACGGTTCACGGACGCACCCGGTGCGAAAACTATGGGAATCGCGTGGATCTCGAGGGGATTGCGGAGGGATTGCGGGCGGCGCGCGAAGCGGCGACGCGCCCCTTGGCGGCGGTCGGCAATGGCGATGTGCTGGATTTCCGGTCGGCCGCGCGCATGCATGAAGTGACGGGATGCGATGCGGTGATGATCAGCCGGGGCGCCATGGGTAATCCGTGGATCTTCCGGGAGGTACGCGAGGGGCGCGATGTTCAGCCGACGATTGAGGAATGGCTGGATGTGGTATGGCGCCACATGGATTACCAGCAGGAGCATTATCCAACGAAGAATCTCGCGGCCATTCTGTTTCGCAAGCACTGGATCTGGTATGCAAAAGGTTTTCCGGACACGCGCGAACTGCTGGAGAAACTGCGGGTGACGGAGAGCATGGATGACGCCCGCGCCTGGTTGAAGGCGTATGCGGGCTCATTGCCGGCCGGTGTGCGCCGTTTCGAATTGTGCCCGCGCGGCGATGACCGCTTCGGCTCGCGCTACGATCCGAAATACGACATGGATCGCGAGCGTGATCGTGGCGTGGGGGCGTTGGGCATGGGGTGAGCGTCAGGGTATGACGTTCACCTCGACGCCGTAGATCTCGATTTCCGCGGAGATGACGTTGGTGAATGACATGACCCCGTCATAGCCGGGCAGATGGGTGAAGGCGGGGTGGTTGGTCAGGTCTTGTCCAAAATGCTGGGCGGTCATGATCGAGTACTGCCGCCCGGCGCGGGCGGACCAGGAGATCACCAAATCCGGCGGGTTGGACCGGTCCGCCGAGACAATGGCAAAGACACTGGAGGGGTCCAGCGGATCATTGCCGGCGATGATTTCCGCGCCGTCCGGATGACCGTCGCCGTCGCTATCCGCCGCAAAGGGATTTGTCCCGTGCACATACAGCTCGTCCCAATCGCTCAGACCGTCTCCATCGGTGTCGGATAAGGTGCCGATGAATTCATAGGCGCCCATATCGGGCGCGGGCACACTGTCGCCGTCGCCGTCGAGCGGGCGGGGGGCTCCGTCGATGGCGAGCGGCGGACTGCCTTCGCCCAGCGCCGAATCGATGCA
>CAYRPR010000088.1:0-7622 GCA_964425945.1 uncultured Verrucomicrobiota bacterium
ACGACCGAGCGTGACGTCGCCAAGCTGCTCGGCGTCATCCTCGAAAAGAGCCGCCTGCCCCTGGCGAAGGTTGCGATCTCCGGTGGCGGGCGCTGCAATGTTACCCATGCCTGTTATGATCCCAAGGTGCTGGTGACTCATTATCCTCGGGGTTCGCGCGAATTGCTGGGTCCATTTCACCGCTGGCAGCCGCGCGATACGATGGAATGGTTCGAATCGCGCGGGGTTCCGCTGAAAACCGAGGAGGACGGCCGCATCTTTCCCATCAGCGATCAATCGTCGGACGTAGTCGATTGTCTCCTGCATTCGGCGAAGCGCAAGGGAGTCGAACTGCGAACCAGTAAGGCCCTGGAACACGCGGAGCGGGAGCCGCAGGGCGGTTTCAGGCTGACCCTGTCCGACGGCGAGACGCTCGCTTGCGACAAGTTGATGCTGGCCACGGGCGGGAATATCGGGTCACGCGGTTTCGCGTTGGCCGCTTCATTCGGGCACACCATCGAGCCGTTGGCGCCATCGCTGTTCACATTTCATGTGGATGACCCGCGTTTGAAAGATCTGCAGGGTTTATCCGTTCCGCGCGCCCGCGTTGAAGTGCCTGACGCGGGGTTGAAGGCGGAAGGGCCGGTATTGATTACGCATTGGGGGTTAAGCGGGCCGGCGATCCTGCGTGTGTCCGCATGGGGCGCGCGCGAATTGGCCGCTATGGAGTACAAATTCACACTGCATGTGGACTGGATCGGCGGCAGGGCCTTGTCGCGCATAAAGGAATTGAAGAAGGTGCATGGAAAGAAATTGGTGCGGAATATGCCATTGAGTGATCTGCCACAGCGTCTGTGGTCGTCGCTGGTAACCGCCGCGGGTATTGCCGATGACTGCACATGGGCGGTGCTGGACAAGGACCGGATGTCGGCGCTGGCCGAGCAGGTGGGGGCGGGGATGTTCGCGGTGACCGGCAAAAGTCTGTTCAAGGAAGAGTTTGTCACGTGTGGCGGCGTGCGATTGAGCGAGGTGGATTTCCGGACGATGGAGAGCAAGATTTGTCCCGGCCTCTATTTCGGCGGCGAACTGCTGGACATGGATGGCATCACGGGCGGCTTCAATCTCCAGGCCGCCTGGACCACCGGCCACATCGCCGGCGAGGCGATGGGGGAGAAGGATTGACCGCGGACTTGTCTCGGCGCCGCTTTCACTGAATCGAGGGAGAGGACCAAGGGTTGAGGACCCAGGCTATTTCAGCAGGGCGATGGCGGATGCGCGGTCCGGGGCGATGGTGAAAATCTCATCACAACCGGCCATTTTCATTACTTCTCTGACCATGTGGGTTGGATTGCACAGGATCAATGTGCCGTTGATTGCCGCCAGTGATTTGGCCAGCACCATCAGACTGCGCAAGCCGGCACTACTGATATATTCAACCGCGGTCATATCGATCAGTACCCGATTGGAACCTTCACCAAGGATGGTTTTCACGCGCGCATCCAGCTCGGGCGCGCTCGCGAAATCCAGCCGGCCCGTCAGAGTCAAAACGGATCGCTGACCTTCCTGCTCACAGGCGATATTCATATTGCACTCTTGATGCATAATCTCCGAATCGCCGAGGTGTGTATATAGGGGAAACCCCGAATTTTCAGCCGAGACTTGACCCGTACATGCCGGTCTGAAAGTCTGCGTTGTATAAACGATTAGCGTTCCGCCGCCATGTCAACCCCGTACAAGACGCTCGCGAAACTGACCTTGCCCGCCGAAGCGATGACTCTTCATCCCGCTCTTGATTTTGTCGAGGGCATACTGGCAACGACGGGATTGGAGCGTGAGGAGTTATTGCGCCTCCGGCTGGGACTCGAGGAAGCCGCGATGAACGTCATCGAGCACGCATTCGATCCGGGCGAGGAAGGTTATTTCGATGTTGTGGTACAGCGTCGCCCGAGCCAGGTGGTGCTTCAGGTATTCGACAAGGGCCTGCCTGTCGATTTCAGGCAATCCCCATCCGAGTCGGGCCAAGGGCTCGGCTTGCGGCTTATTCGTCGCGTGGCCGACGAGGTTAATCTCCTGAATCTGGGCCGGGATGGGAAATGTGTCGAGCTGATCAAGAACCTGCCGGTCCGGAATGTCTGCGAGACGTTGAGCGAGGCCGAGCGAAAGGAAATCGACGCGGCGGACAGCACGCCGTTCGATAAGGCTGACTTGGAATTGCGATTCATGACGCCGGAGGATGCATCCGCGATGGCGCGTTGCGTATATCGAAGTTACGGGTACTCCTACGCGGCGGATGCCATCTATTATCCCGATAAGATCCGCGAACGGATCGAAAGCGGCCTGGCCAAGTCCGTGGTGGCTGTCGACAAGAACTCCCGCGAGATTGTCGGCCATTTGGCGCTGACCTTTCCCGCGCCGGGCGCCCGGGTGGCCGACTCCGGACAAGCCGTTGTGGATCCCCGTTATCGCGGCCACAACCTGTTCAAGAAGATGAAGCAGTTCATGGTCGATAGCGCGAGGACCGATGGACTGTACGGCATCTACAGCGAGGCGGTCACCACGCATCCCTTTACGCAGAAGGGAAACCTTTCTCTCGGGGCGCACGAGACCGGATTCCTGCTCTGCTTTGTTTCGGACACCATGCAATTCCGCAAGATCCAGAAGGCCGGCGAGCCCCCGTTGCGGCAATCGGCGGTATTGTTCTATTTAAGAACACAACCCGAGCCGCACCGGGTGGTGTATCCCCCGCGCAGGCACCGGGCGATGATCGATGCCATATACAAACTGAATGCATTCAACCGTTCATATGGCGAGGATGAAACGGCCCGCAGTCAGACACAGGATCTGACCCAGACCCAATTGCGGGTGGCGGAATCGGCCATGTGCGCCGTGATAGAGGTCATGGAGTACGGCGAGGATTTCACCGCGATGCTCAAGCAAAGGCTGAGTCTCCTGATCGAGAAGAAGATGGAGGTGATCTTCCTGGATCTGCCGATGTCGAATCCCGACACGGCGCGCGCCTACGAGGAGGCCGAACAACTGCGTTTCTTTTTCGTCGGCCTTATTCCGGAAATCAACGGGCAGGGCGATGTCGTGCGCTTCCTGTATCTGAACGGAGTTCATGTTCAGCCCGACAAGTACGTCCGCGTGTCGGATTTCGCCAATGAGCTGTTCGACTACATCATGCGGGAGCGCGAGCGGGTGAGTTGACGGATTCTCACGAGGCGTACTTCTTCGGCTCGATGTTGAGCTTGCTGACTTTGTAGCCCAGGATGCGTTGTGTGGTGCCGAGGGCGCGCGCGGCGGCGGCGATATTCCCACGCGACGATTTGAGCGCGTCCTTGATGATGTCCGCTTCATACGCGTCAACGAGCGCTTTGAGATCGCCCTTCACCGGGGTCCCGCTCGCTTCCGCGGTCTGCAGGGTGGGGGGGAGATGATGCGGATGGATCACATCGCCCTCGGCCACCAGTACGGCGCGTTCGACGACGTTTTCCAACTCACGCACGTTGCCCGGCCAGTGATAGCTCATCAACATGTCGATCACCGCGCTCGACAGGCGGCGAATCTGCTTTCCGCTTTCCTGCGCGTACTTGCCGAGAAAATGATCGGCCAGCAGGACAATATCCGCCTTCCGCTTTCGCAGGGGCGGCACGTAGATCGGAAACACGTGCAGGCGGTAATACAGGTCCTCGCGGAACTTGCCCTGGTTGACCATCTCCAACAGGTTGCGGTTCGTGGCGGTAATCAACCGCACATTGACCTTGATGGTCTTGATCCCGCCGATCCGTTCGAATTCACGCTCCTGGATCACGCGCAGGAGCTTGATCTGGATACTGGGCGGCACATCACCGATCTCATCGAGAAACAACGTCCCGCCGTGCGCGAGCTCGAAGCGGCCCTTGCGTTCGGTCGTCGCGCCGGTGAACGACCCCTTCTCGTGCCCGAACAACTCGCTCTCAATGATTGTTTCCGGAAGGGCCGCGCAATGGGCCTTGATGAACGGTTTATCGGCGCGATCGCTATTGTAGTGAATGGCGTGCGCGACCAGCTCCTTTCCGGTGCCGGTCTCTCCATGGATCAGCACCGTGGTCGGACTGCGCGAGACCTGCGCGATCTGATCGTAGACGACCTGCATCTCGTGCGAGTTGCCGACGATGTTGGACGGACGGAACCGGTCGCGCAGTTCCGCGCGCAGGCGCTCGTTTTCCTGCTCCAGTCGTTCTCGCTCCTCCTGCGCCGCCCGCCGCAACTTTACGGCCTGGGCGATCATTGACGAAATGATGGTCAGCAGGCGCACATCGTCATCGAGATTCGCTTCCTCCTTATACAGACGGTCCACGCTCAAGGCGCCGACCACTTCCTGGCCGACTTTGATCGGCGTGCAGATGAACGAGGTGTCTGGCCGCTTGCCGCGCATGGTCCGGTCGAGAAACATCGGCGATTCGCTGGTCTTCGGGATCACCATGGGTTTGCCGGTCAATACGACCTGGCCGGTCACGCCCTCACCGAGCTTGTAGCGGCCGCGACTGGCCTGCTGGGGGGAGAGGCCGTGCGCCGTCTCGATCAGGATGTCGCCGGTTTGGCGGTTCAACAGGGTGAGCGTGGCATAACGCATGTCCAGATGCTCGGACAGCGCCTCGAGCACGGGGTTGACCACCTCGCGCATGTCGAGACTCTGATCGAGCAGGCAGCTGATATGATACAGCAGGCTGAGTTCGGTGACCTCGCGGTCCTCCATGACCTGATTGGCTTTTTTCGCGCTCATGGTATGTGCTCCTCGTCGTGCCGGCGCCCGGTGCGGTCAATTTGAATACCGAAGTACGAAATTCGGATTTGTCCTCGTTCAGACCTTCTCCCGGTAGGCATTCGTAATCGGCATCCGGCGGTCCCGCCCGAACGCCTTGGGCGTGATCTTGACGCCCGGCGCGCCCTGGCGCCGCTTGTACTCGCTGTGATCGATCAACCGGCTAACCCGCTGAACGGTTTCGGGGTCGAATCCATCGGCCACAATCTCCTCCACGCCCATGTCCTTCTCGACATAGCGCTCGATAATGGGGTCCAGCCTTTCGTACGGCGGCAGGGAATCGCTGTCTTTCTGGTCCGGACGCAGTTCCGCGCTCGGCGGGCGCTCGATGGTGGACGGGGGGATCACGGGCGCGTCGCCCTGCGCGTTGCGCCAGCGCGACAATTCGTAGACCAGCATTTTGGGTACGTCCTTGATCAGCGCGAGTCCGCCGACCATGTCGCCGTACAGCGTGCAGTACCCCGTGGCCAGTTCGCTCTTGTTGCCGGTCGTCAGGACCAGCCAGCCGAATTTATTCGAGAGGGCCATGACGATGTTCCCCCGGATGCGCGCCTGCAGATTCTCCTCCGTGATATCGGGCGGACGATCCTTCCACAGCGGATTCAACTCACCCAGAAACGTGTCGTATATGGATTGGATCGGAACGACGTGGAATTCGATCCCGAGATTGCGCGCGAGCTGCTCGGCGTCCGACCGGGTGCCCTCGGAACTGTAGGGCGAGGGCATGGTCACGCCGGCCACGCAATCGGCGCCCAGCGTATCTACGGCCAGCACGGCTACGAGCGCGGAATCGATGCCGCCGCTCAATGCCACGACCGTCTTCTTGAATCCGTTTTTCTCCACGTAATCGCGCAAGCCGGTCTTCAGGGCCGTATACACTTCCTCTGGGTCCTTCATCAACGGTTCGACACCCGTCAGCGCAAGGCGCGGCGGGACCTTCGCGGGCGGTTGAAAGGGGACATGCACGACGCGCCGGATGGGCGATGCCGAATCCTCGGCCGGGAGCGGAGGCGCGCCGCGAACGGCGACGCGCGCGAGGAGGATGTCCTCGTCAAATTGCCGGGCGCGCGCCGTCATCTCGCCGGACGCGTCAAGGACGAGGCTTCCGCCATCGAACACCAGTTCGTCCTGGCCGCCCACGATGTTGCAATAGGCCAGCGAGCAATCGAGCCGGTCGCGCGTGGCGCGCAGGACCTGCTCGCGGACCGTGCATTTGCCGCGGTGATAGGGCGAGGCGGACAGGTTCACCAACAGATCGATACGCGCATCCTTGAGCAGGAGAACGGAATCCTGATCCGCGTTCCACGAGTCTTCGCAGATATGCACGCCGAGACGCACCGGACCGGCCTGTAGAACCAGGGGCATTCGGCCCGCCGCGAAGACACGCTTCTCGTCGAACACCCCGTAGTTGGGCAGGACCATCTTCTGGTAGATCGATACGATGCGGCCGCCGTGGAAGATCACGGCGGCGTTGTACACCTGGCGATCCACCATTTGCGGCGCGCCGACCAGGACCACGGCTTCGGCGGGAAGGGCGATCGCGAGTTTCTCCAGATGCCGCCAGCAATCTTCCAGAAAGTGACGCTTCAACACCAGGTCCTCGGGCGGATAACCGGAAAGCACCAACTCGGGGAAAACGACCAGCGACGCGCCCTGTTTCACCGCGCGGGCGGCCTGTTCGGCAATGCGCTCGGCGTTACGGCCCAAGGCGCCGACCGTCGTATTGATCTGTCCCAGCGCTATGATGATCTGATTCATGTCGGTACAAAATTGTAGAGATTGGCGGGGGAGGCTACAAAATTCAGCATAGTGGTAGTTACACTCGCGGCTTCGCCCCGTCAATGAAGAAAGATGCTTGTGCGGCCCGAAGTCTGATCGGGTGGATGCGTCCGACCGGATCCGGCGATGGACGGATGCATGACGAGATCCGACACTTGGTTTTCGGCCCCCTGTCAATTGAGAAGTATGGACAATAATGTACGCATATCTCAAATAATGATACAATAATGTAATATTATGACATCAATCAATCGTTTTTGTTCGCGATCGGTTTAATCTTCAAGATGCGTTATATAAGCATGTTGCACATGATGGATTCTGGGTTGCCGCAGTTTGGCATGTGATGTGCTATATGTCGCTTTGCCAATCGAGTGCAGTGTATCGCGCCGGTCATGGGGTATCATGCCGGCTTGTTTGATTACACGGGTTTACGGATTGAGCAGGTGTTCATAATGGGATGAGCACGCTTGAACCCCCAACAGGAGAGCCAGTGATGAGTATAGGAAATGCCCGGCAGGCCGCAGTGGCGGCCATAACGTCGTCGAAGCCGATTGATGAGCCGCTGAATTTTCTCGAGACGCCGTCGAAGGATCTCTTCGGCGCGAACGTGTTCAGCGACGCGGTCATGCGCGAACGTCTGCCGAAGGCCGCGTACAAGGCCCTGCAGCGCACGATCCGAAACGGCGAGAAACTCGACGCCAGCGTGGCCGATGCGGTGGCCACGGCCATGAAGGATTGGGCGATCGAGAAGGGCGCGACGCATTACGCGCACGTCTTTTATCCGCTGACCGGCGCGACGGCGCAGAAACACGACAGCTTCCTGTCCCCGGACGGCAAGGGCGGGGCGGTGGCCGAGTTTTCGGGCGATCAATTGATCCAGGGCGAACCGGACGCGTCCAGCTTCCCGTCGGGCGGCCTGCGTACGACCTTTGAAGCGCGCGGCTATACGGCGTGGGACGTGACGGGCCCGGCCTATATCCTGGAAAACCCGAACGGCACGACGCTTTGCATCCCGACGGCCTACTGCTCGTGGACGGGCGAGGCGCTCGACAAGAAGACG
>CAYRPR010000089.1:0-7620 GCA_964425945.1 uncultured Verrucomicrobiota bacterium
GGACTGGCGTTCGGCTGGTTTCCAACCCTGCTCTGGATCGTCATCGGAAGCATCTTCGTGGGCGGGGTCCATGATTACACGTCCTTGATGGCCAGCGTTCGGCACCGGGGCCGCACCATCGGGCAGGTCTGTCGCTTCTATCTAAGCCCGTTCGCCTACCGCTCTTTCCTGATCTTCATCTGGTTTGCGATGGTGTATTTGCTGATCGTGTTTCTCGATCTGACCGCCGCCAGTTTCGCGCCTGTCACTCGCTTCGCCGACCTCGATGATGCGGGCCGCGACCTCATGAACCAGGGCGGCCAGGTCGCCACGGCATCGTCGTTGTATGTGCTCATCGCGCTGGCCCTGGGGTTCGCGCTCTACCGCCTGAAGGTCCGGATGGGCCTGGCCACCATCATCTTTGTCCCGATGGTATTCGCCTCGTTATGGGTGGGGCATCATTTCCCGTTGTCGGCGGATCTGATGCCCGCCCTGTTCGGTTCGCCGAAGTACACGTGGAGTGTCATTCTGCTGATCTATTGCCTGGTCGCATCGCTCGCGCCGGTGTGGGTGCTGTTGCAGCCGCGGGATTACCTGTCCTCATACCTGCTGTTTGTGTGTCTGCTGGGCGGATTCGCCGGATTGACACTGGCCAGCGCGACCGGCCGTCTCGAGGTGGCCTATCCGGCCTTCGTCGCGTTTCATCATCCTCAATTGGGCGCCCTGTATCCCGTGCTGTTCGTCACCGTGGCCTGCGGCGCCGTATCCGGTTTCCATTCCATCGTCGCGTCCGGCACGACCTCGAAGCAGCTCGATAGCGAAGGTTCGGCCCGGAGGATTTCCTATGGCGCCATGTTGACGGAGGGGGCGTTGGCCATTGTATCGTTGTCGGCCGTCATGATCCTGGTCCAGCGCCCGGAGGGCATGACCCCGGTTGCCGTTTTCGCGTCCGGGATCGGACGGTTCTTTTCGGTGTTCGGCCTGCCGGAGCATGCGGGCATGACGTTCGGGCTGTTGGCCGTCAGCACGTTCCTTTTGACGACGCTCGACACCTGTACGCGGCTGGGTCGTTTTGTATTCGAGGAGTTCTTCGGGATGGCGGGGGGCTTCGGGCGCGTCATCAGCACCCTTGTGACGCTCGCCTTGCCGGCAGTGTTTGCCTTCGTGGAGGTGCCGGGGCCGGGCGGCGTGGTCATGCCTGCGTGGATGGCGATCTGGCCGGCTTTCGGCGCGACGAATCAACTGCTGGCCGCGCTGGCCTTGCTGGTCGGATTCGTCTGGCTGCGCCATCTCGGCCGGAAGGCGCTGTTCGTGCTTCTGCCGATGATCTTCATGGCGGTTACCACGCTGACCGCTCTGGTCAAACTGGCGATCCGGAACCTGGGGCAGGGGGGCAGTGTGTTTCTCGGGACGCTTAGTATCCTGCTCGCCCTGCTCGCGATCAGCCTGATCGTGAATACGCTCCAAAACCGTCGCGCGCCGGCCGGCTCATCCACATGACGCGTGGCGTTGCATCCGTCCCTTATTCCGCTAGGATAGCGATCGCATGACACAATGGATCTGGCGTCAGATTGGTCTCGATATCCCCGCGGACTGGGAGATGCTGCAGTACTCGCGCGATCCCGAACGGGGACGGTGCGCCTTCGCGGATCGGCACCGTTATCGCCTCGAGCTGAACTGGCACCGGTTCAAAGGCGAGCCGGATTTCGACCGGATGATGAAGGACTACGCTACCGCGCTCGAATCCACCTGGAAAGATATCAAACCGGTGCAACGGGCCTCGTGGCCGGGACTGACCGGCAAGCGGCAGAATGAGACCGTGTCCCGTTTCGGCCGGTTTTTCCCGGAGATCGGAATCCTGGTCGAAATGGTTTTCATCCATCTCAATAAACGCGACGAGAGTCTGGAGCATAATATCCTGAAGAGTGTTCGCGCTGTGCCGCCAGACAGTTCCGGCTGGCAGAAATGGCGCGCGTTCGGCATGGACCTTCGTGTGCCGGCCGCCTACGCGCTCGCCGAATGCGTAATCGAGCCTGCCCGCATCGGTCTCCGGTTTGACGGACCGAAAAGGCCGGATCGATGGATTTTTCGCCGTTACGGCATGGTCGCGTCCTGGCTGAAGGTTCCCCTGCGTGACTGGCTGGATCAGCAGGCCGACCCGAGTGCGCGGGATCGGCGGCCGGAAACCGTCACACGGGGCCGTTACGTTATCGAGCGGATCAACGGCGAGTGGAAACCGCGCGGGTTGTTGTTGCCGCGCGGCCTGTACGCGTCGGCCGCTTGGCAGGATCCCGGCGATCAGCGGCTGTACCAGGCCATTTGCATCACCGGCAGGAACACCCGCGCGTTTCACCCGGCCGGCGGAGCCGACGAAGTTCTGTCGTCCTGTCCCGAATTTGTGGCGTTACCCAAGGAGTTTCAGTTATGAGCGCCGCATCGGCACGCGCGCTGAACAGTCCGTGGCTGTTGACGGAAAGCGGCGTCTCGCCGCTTGAGAGCACCGCGGAGCGACAGCCATGAACTCCAGGAAAACCACCGCATCCGCCCCCGGCGCGTGGGACGACCTGCTTCGATCGGTGCTGATCCCCAACCGGGCGGCCCGCGTGGCGGTCCGCGGCGCGGACGGCTCCATCACACTGGCCGTCCCGACACGCAAGCCGGCCTTCCTGTTTCCTCCCTTTTCATGGCTGATTCGCCCCCCGGCCGAGCGTTTGACCGTGCTGGACCCCATCGGCGCATCCATCTGGTCGGCCTGCGATGGAACCCGCCCGGTCGAGGAAATCGTGGTAAAATTCGCGGTAAAACACGGATTAACTTTCCATGAGAGCCGGGTTTCTGTTACGGGTTATGTTAAATCGTTATTACAGCGGGGCGCCCTCGCGGTAGCAATGACTCAATCGGAATAACCCCCTGCCCGGCATCGGCGCAGGTGAAGGGGAGATTTTCTGGCGTGACGGTTCGATCGGTTATCCTCGGGCTGCTGGGAGCGGCATTTGTCTGTTCCTACACCTATTTTAATGACTGGATCATGCGGCAGACGATGTTCGTGGGCAACTTCATGCCCATATCCGTCTATGGGCTGCTGGTCCTGTTCCTCGCCGTGGCGTATCCGATTCTCTCCCGGATCAACCGCCGCCTCGCGCTGA
This sequence comes from uncultured Verrucomicrobiota bacterium, assembly GCA_964425945.1. Classification (GTDB taxonomy): domain Bacteria; phylum Verrucomicrobiota; class Kiritimatiellia; order SLAD01; family SLAD01; genus CAYRPR01. The sequence continues at coordinate 3,126 of CAYRPR010000089.1, forward strand.
GACGTTCCGAGCTGGCCGTCATCCTCGTCCTCGTCCTCGCCTCCTGCGCGATCCCGGGCTCCAACCTCCTGCGGCTTTTCACGCCGGCCCTGATCATGCCGCACCGATACGAGTTGACCGAACCCGGCTGGCAGAAGCAGAAGGTGATGGAGTTGGTGCCGGACGGCATGCTCGTGGATGTCTCGCAGGACCCGGAAACCGTGCTGAGCGGCTACACGCGCGGGCTCAAGGAGGCGTCCGATACGCTCTCGCTCGGCGAGGTCCCCTGGCACGCCTGGCGCAAGCCGTTGCTCTTCTGGATACCGATCATCCTGAGCCTCTGGATTGCCCTCATCAGTCTTGCGGTCATTGTCCACCGCCAATGGGCCGACCACGAACACCTGCCGTACCCCATTGTCACCTTCACCAAGTCCCTGTTGCCCGAGGAAAACGGCGGCCGCAGTCCGGTATTCTCCAACCCGCTGTTCTGGATCGGGCTCGGCGCCGTGTTTGCCATCCACACCTACAACTATCTCAACCTCTGGTTCTCGAACGTCCTCTTCGGCCAGATCCCGCTCGGCATTGATTTCAGTTCGCTGGCCCAACTGTCCGACACCTTTCTCAAGGGTGGCGGCGAGGGATTCCTGGGCTATTACACGCTCTACTTCACGGTCATCGCCGTCGCGTACTTCCTGCCCAAGGAAGTGTCCCTGTCGCTCGGCATCGGCCCCTTCATCTGGGTGTTTGTCGCCGGCCTGTTTGCGACGTACGGGGTGGGGGCGGGCGGATGGCAGGGTACCTGGCCGTTCGGCCTGACCATGGACTCGATGATGATCATGGGCGCGTACTTCGGGATGCTGCTGGTCTTGTTGTACACCGGGCGCCAGTACTACTCGGCCGTATTTCGTCGCGCGTTTGGCTTTTCCACGAGGGAGCCGGTGGAGCACACCGCGATCTGGGGCGCGCGCTTCTTCATGCTGGGCATGGTATTCTTCACGGTATACGTCGCCCTGATCGCCGGCTTGGACTGGCCGATCGCGCTACTGTTCGGTCTGGGTTGCGTGGCTGTCTATCTGGTCATGGGCCGCCTGCTTGCCGAAACCGGTCTGTTCTTCATCGTCGTGTCGGGCACGCCGGCCACCATCCTGTGGGCGCTGTTCGGCGCGCGCGCGCTGGGTCCCGAAATCCTGTTCCTGATGTTCTTCCTCTGTCTCATTCTGTTCTACGACACGCGCGAAGCGCTGATGCCCTACGTCGTCAATGGGCTCAAGCTAGCGGACGACTGCAAGGCGCGGGTCGGACGCACCTCCATTTTCATCGTCGTCGCCCTGATGGTCGGCCTCGCGGTGGGCATTCCCACCACGCTCTACTTCCAGTATGAGCGCGGTGTGGATGTATCGCTGTGGAAGATCGAACAGGCCAAGCGGCCCTTCAATGAGACCATCAGCATCATGCAGCGACTCGACGCGCAAGGCCAGCTCGAGGGGGCGGGACAGGTCACCGGCCTGAAACGCTTTCTCGAAGCGTCGCCGCATCGCAACGGCCTCATCGCCTTTGCCGCCGCGGGCGCGCTGGTCCTGATTTTCTCCGCGCTGCGGCTCCGCTTCTCCGGCTGGCCGTTGCATCCGGTCATGTTCCTCGTCTGGTCCACGTACGCGGGCAATAACTTCGCCCAGGCCTTTCTGGCCGGATGGCTGATCAAGGTGCTCATCACCAAGTTCGGCGGGGCCGGGATTTATCAGAAGTGCAAGCCGTTGATGTTCGGGCTGATCGCGGGCGAAATGCTCGGCGGCGTCATCCCCATGATCGTCAGCCTGATCTACTTCCTCGTCACCGGCGGCGAAATTCCCAAGCCCTTTACGCTCATGCCCGGTTGATCCATGAAACAAATAGACATACAGAACCAGCCGATCCTGAGTTTCGGCCGCATCTTCCAGATCGCGGTGACCGGCGTGAAGTATCGCCTGTTCCGGGCCGCGGTCACCGTCGCCGTCATCATCGTCGCGATGGCCTTCCTGATGAACATTCTGACCGAGAGTCTGATCAAGCGATCCGTGGCTGATTCCGTGCGCGAACAGATCGAGGATATGCACCGCGTGGACCGCTGGATCGCGCGCCTGACCATCCCGCAGACGGTGGAGGAAATCCTCGGTCAACTGGCCCAAGCCGATTCCGATTCGCCCTATCTTCACGAAATCGCCACGATGAGCGGCCGCCCGCTGGACGAGGTGGCGGCCCTGCGCGATGTCGCGGCAACGACCGTACGCTATCTGCGTTTCTTCGGCGGCCTGGATTTCGGGCGTCGTCGCGTGCTGGTCGGCCCCGTGGAGTCCACGCGTATCTACGACCGGCTGCAGGAGGAGCGCGCGTGGCAGCAGTTCAGCGCCAACCTCGCCGATATGCGCACCCTGCGTTTCCCGACATCATTGGATGCGTTCCAATCCTTCCTGTCCGGTTGGGGCGATCTGCGGGATACCGCCCATGCGGCGCGGGACGGCCAGGTGCGCGCCATCGCCTCGGTGCGCGACGGCTTGGGCGATCGCCCGCTCGTGCAGGCGCTCCGGGAAGCGGACGGCGCGTTCGGCGAAACGGTGCGCGCGGCCGGTTTCACCCTGACGCCGGAAGACGCCGCCGCCTTGTCGGTTGAAGTCGGGCGGTTGGAACACACGCTCTTGATCGAAAGCACGATCAACAACCCCGGCGTACGACAGGCCGTCGCCGCCGCGCGCGATATCCTGCCGGGCGACGTCACGATGCAACTGATCTGGACCATGCTGCGCCGCAGTGACCGCGCCGAATGGTTCCTCGATACCATGCGCGAACAGGGCATGGAGACCGGGGACCTGACGGCCGCCCGGATTGAATCCATCGCGGAACACCGCGCGCATGCGCGACTGCTCGCCGTTGCCGAACGCCAGACCATGGAAGCCGGCGGCGGATTGATGGGGATTGGCACGCGCATGACCTGGCTGGCCTTCGTTTCCATGCTCGTCTGCGCCGTCGGCATCGCCAACGCGATGCTGATGTCCGTCACCGAACGATTCCGCGAGATCGCGACGCTGAAATGTCTGGGCGCCCTGGACGCGTTCATCATGACCGTATTCCTGATCGAGGCGAGTCTGCTCGGACTGTTCGGCGGGATCGGCGGCGCGCTGGCCGGCTTCGCGCTGGCCGGGGTGCGGATGGCGATTACCTTCCGCGCCTTGCTTGCGCAGGCATTCCCGTGGACGGATGTCCTCGCGGCCGGCCTGATCTCCATTGTGCTCGGCATGATCCTGGCCGCCGTGTCGGCCGTGTACCCGTCCCTGCGAGCCGCGCGGCTCGCGCCCATGGAGGCCATGCGCATCGAATGATGAACACGACCCTCCAAAATCCGGTCGCCGCGAGTCAACGGGTCATCATCCGCACCATCGGCATGAAGAAGATCTACCGGCGCGGCGAGGAAATCACCCACGCCCTGCGCGGCGTCGACGTGGAAATCTATACCGGCGAATTCATCACCGTGATGGGCCCGTCCGGCTCCGGCAAGAGCACCTTCTTCAATATGATCGGCGCGCTCGACAGCCCGAGCGAAGGACGCGTCTTCATCGACGAAGTCGACGTCGCCCAGTTGACCGCCGAAGAGCTCGCATTCCTGCGCTGTCGCAAAATCGGCTACATCTTCCAGTCCTACAACCTGATCCAGTACATGACCGCGCTGGAGAACGTAACCACGCCGATGGCGTTCGGCGGGGTGACGCCGGACGACGCGCGAAAACGCGGCATGGACCTGCTCGACCTCGTCGGACTGAAGGATCGGTGGTTCCATCGCCCCATCGAAATGTCCGGCGGCCAGCAACAACGCGTGGCCATCGCCCGCGCCCTGGCCAACCAGCCGAGCGTTCTGCTCTGCGACGAGCCGACCGCCAACCTCGACTTGAGAACCGGCGACGAGATTCTTGCGATACTCCAGAAACTGAATAAGGAGCGCGGGGTCACCATCATCTGCGCGACCCATGACCACCGGATGATGAACATCTGCGACCGGCTGATGTGGATCCGGGACGGCGGCATCGAGCGCATCGCCCGCCGCGACGAAGTCGAAGTGGAGGTCGGGCACATTGAATAAGGGCATTACATCCCGGATGAGCGCGATCAGTGTTCAGTGTTCAGACTTCAGTGTTCAGCGCAGGAGGGGACTGTCTTTCCTGAACACTGAACACCGAACACTGAACACTCTCATCTACTCGCTCGTGTGCGCCCTCGCGCTCGCCGCGCTGCCCGCCCATGCCTCTCTCCGTTCCGATGCCGAGGCCTTGACGCGGCATCCGCATCGGCTGTCCGGGACGCCGGAATACCTCGAGGCGGCGAATCACGTCGAACGGCGGCTGCGCGACATCGGCATCGAGCGAATCATCGTGCAGGAGTTCCCCTCCGTTCAAACCGAGGTCCGCCGTTGTGAACTGGTGGCCGGCGAAACAGCTTTCCCGCTGATTCCCGGCCGGCCCAACGGCATCATCCCGCCGTCCACCCCGCC
>CAYRPR010000090.1:0-7559 GCA_964425945.1 uncultured Verrucomicrobiota bacterium
ACTTACGGGCAGCGTATATCTATGGGCTCAGCGTCTTTTAGTCCGGATGGGGTGAGGCTCCTATCGGCGGGTCATGACGGAACCTTGCGACTATGGGATGCATCCACGGGGAAGCTCATTCACGTCCTGCAAAGGAGGGAAGGAGAAGTCTCATCCGTTTCATTTTCGCCACACGGCAATCGCCTTACATCGGTCAGCAGCAGAATCATCACATTTTGGGATACCAGTTCAGGAGAGCCGCTGAACACTATTACGAACATATCGTTCTCAGCGATTAGCCCGGATGGAACGCTGCTAGCCGTGCATGAGGGCGATGAAGTTCGTGTCGTGCCTATCGACCGGGGAGATGCTTTCTCGACCATAGACATTCAGATAGATGAGGAGACGCGGGAAGCGTTAAAAGAAGAGGCGGTTAGATGTGATCCTTCATGGCTGTATAGATCGACCTTCAGCCCAAACAACGCGCGCATCGCTCTGGTTAACATCCTGGATGGATCGATTCAGGTGTGGGACATCGCGGAACAAAACCTCGTGCAACAACTTGATCATCATACCAATCAAATATTCTCAATAGCTTTTGCTCCAAAAGGTGATCAACTGGCAGCCGGGAGTCTTGATGGAAGTATCCGCGTATGGGATGTTGATGCCGGCGACCTGCTCCATACTCTCGAGGGACATACGGACTTGGTGCGTTCGATGTCCTTCGATCAAACCGGCAGGCGCTTAATATCTGGCAGTTTTGACAATTCTGCGTGCGTGTGGGACACCGCCGAAGGTGTGCTGATCGCCGAATTGCACGGACATGCCGACGGCATATTCTCTGTAGCGTATAGCTCGCGTGGCAATCAGGTTGCAACAGGAAGTAGCGACCGAACGGCCCGGATTTGGGATGTCCATACCGGCCGTGAGCTTCAGGTATTGGGAGGCCATGGTTACGGAGTGCGATCTGTTGCTTTCTCCCCGGATGGGACTCTCTTGGCGTGTGGAACCGCGGATGGACATATCCGTGTATGGAGCGCAGATTCGGAATGAGCCTGTATTATGGAAGCTCGCTCTGCGCACTGGAATGGATCGAAGCATCCAATGCCGCGCCAATCCGTCTGCACTCACCCCCGCTTCGCGGACCCCTCCAAGGAGGGGATGAGCACCGCTCACTCCACGCGAGTGACGCGGAAGGGTTGTGTGCCCAGGCGGGCGTTGCTGATGGGCACAGGGACGGAGAATGAATGGTGTCGGTTGTGTGATGTAGGCCCCCCGCCATGGGCGGCTAGATCGCTCCACACACAGGGCGTTAGATGATTCTGTCTTCCGCTTACTGCTTCATGGCCGTGAATTGACGGGGCCGATCAATGTGGGCAGAATCTGCGGCATGCGAGAGGTATGCAAGGTGGTGAAACGGGGAACCGCGCGGAGCGATACGTGAGCGCGGTCCGGCGACTGTTCCGACGGTTGATCGGAGCGCTTTCGCGCCGCCGCAAACGGCTGGGTCGGTTGATGATTCTTTTGCGTGCGGCGATGTACCGGCCGCGACTGCGCGGAGTGACCTTTGTCGCCATCACGGGAAGCGTGGGGAAGACCATCACCAAGGATCTCGTGGCCTCGGTCCTGTCCGCCGCGGGACCGACCGATAAGACGACCGGCAATCTCAATTCCCGCGTCTACAACGCCCTGACCGTGCTGGCAACGCGGCCATCAGCCAGGTATTGCGTCGTGGAAACCGCCATCTCACGACGCGGTCGCCTGGCGCGCACGCTCCGATACATCGTCCGGCCGCGCATCGGAATTGTGACCTGTATCGGAACCGATCACCGGTCGGCACTCGGTTCCCCCGAAGAGAGCGCGGTGGAGAAGGGACAGGTGATCGAGTCGCTTCCTCCGGATGGCGTGGCCATTCTCAATGCCGACGATCCTCTCGTGCTCGCCATGCGATCACGTTTCGGAGGCCGCATCCTGACCTATGGCTGCTCCCCCGAAGCGGATGTCCGGGGACACGATCTTCGCGGGGCCTGGCCGGAACCGCTTTCGTTCTCCGCTCGCTACGGGACGGAAACCGTACAGGTGCAAACCCGGCTGCATGGCCATCATTGGGTCGCGGCGGTACTGGCGGCCCTGGCCGCGGGGGTGGCCGAGGGATTGCCCCTGCGCGTGGCCGCTGACGCCGTCAAGGATGCGGAGTCGCGCCACGGGCGCTTGAGCGTAGTCCGGCATGATGACGGCGTCGTCTTTGTTCGGGACGACTACAAGGCCTCGCTCAAATCCATCCCGCCCGCCATCGAATTCCTCAAATCGGCGCGCGTCCGGCGCAAGATCGCTGTGTTCGGGACGATATCCGATTACCCCGGCAATGCGCGCCGCTGGTACGCGCGCATTGCGCGGGATGCCTTGGCCGTCGCCGATCTCGTCATCTTCGTGGGCATGAACGCCAGCCTGGCTCTGCGCGCGCGACGCGAGAATGATCAACGCCTTATGTCCTTCAGCACGGTGCGGGATGCCTCGCAGTATTTGAACGGGATACTCGAGGAGGGAGATATGGTCCTGCTGAAGGGTTCGAACACCGCCGACCACCTGTTCCGGCTCATGTTGGCGCGGACGCAAACCATAGGCTGTTGGCGGACCCGGTGCGGACGCATCGAGTTCTGCGACGAGTGTGAGCAGCTCGCACAGCCTGCGATGCCGGAATCATACGGGATCGAGCCCGGGTCCGCGATGTCGCTGGATCGTGACAAAGCCCCGGGCACGGAGGGGGCATTGGGTTCGGGTCGCGCCGTAGCCGTGGTGGTTGGACTCGGGAATCCGGGACGAAAGTATCGTGATACGCCCCACAGCGTGGGCCATAGGGCGGTGGAAAGTCTGGCGTCCCGACTGGCGGCGGATTGGACGCGCGAGGAGGAAGCGACGATAGCTCGTGCCGAGTTGAACGGATCGTCGATCTTACTCGTCAAGCTGGAGACACCGATCAATCGGTCCGGTCCCGCACTGCAGGCGTTGAGCCGGCGTCTTGGGTTCGGTCCCGCCGAATGCGTATTGGTGTTTGATGACGCCGATCTCCCGCGCGGGCGGGTGCGCGTCCGCATGCGCGGCAGTGGCGGCGGGCACCGCGGGGTGGAATCGATCCTGGAGACGTTTCATACCGGCGAATTCCGGCGGGTCAAGATCGGCGTCGGACATCCGGAAGGCGGGAAGGTCACGACGGAGTACCTGTTGTCGCCGTTCTCTCCGTCGGACCGGCCATTGATACTTCAAGCCTGTGAAGAGGCGGGGCACAAGATCCTCGACCTGGTTGCTACGGCCCCTGCACAGGACGTTTCCAACGATTGGAAAAAAACGGCGGAAAAGTTCCAATGATTGGAAGACATGACGGAGCGCGCGTGGCCGGGCTCGATTACGGCCCGACTGCAGGAGAAGGGCGGAGAAGGAGTGGCATGGCCTTGCGGGAGAGGGACTCAGGGTGCGGACTACCGGATGTTCAAAGGCCGGGCGCAGGGACAGAGAACAAATGGCGCGTACGATGTGGTCCCGGTGCCCTCACCGGGCGTAAGGTCCGCCAGGTCAGGGACCCGGCCTGCGCGTCACCCGTTCAGCCGGTCAATCACCGCATCCGCAAACTGTTCGGTGGATAATTCGCCTCCGAGGTCGCGGGTTTTGCAGTTGTCCTGCAAGGCTCGGTCATACGCGGAACGGATCCGGTCGCCGATCAGGCGCATGTCCGGCATGGACCGATTCTCGGCCAGATAGTTCAGCATCATGACGGCGGACATGAGCAGGGCGAGGGGATTGGCCACGCCTTTTCCGGCGATGTCCGGGGCCGATCCGTGTACGGCCTCGAACACGGCCTGTTCGTCGCCGATATTCGCCCCGGGCACGACGCCCAACCCGCCCACGAGTCCGGCGCACAAATCGCTGACGACGTCGCCATACAGATTCTCCAGCAACAACATGTCGAACTGGGACGGGTCCTGGACGAGGCGCATGCAACCGGCATCGATGATCAGTTCCTGGTAGTCAATATCCCGATAGTCCCGATCATGTATTTCCCGGGCACGGTGAATGAACAGGCCGTCGGTCATTTTCATGATGTTGGCCTTGTGCAGCACCGTGACTTTCCTTCTTTCCCTCGATCGCGCGTACTCGAACGCCCAGCGCGCGATCCGCGTACAGGCCAGATCGGTCGCAACCTTCATGCTCATGACCACGCCGGGCGTGACCTCGTTCTCCACGCCGCTGTACAGGCCCTCGGTGTTTTCGCGGATGATGATCATATCCACGTGTTCGAATTTCGTCCGGATGCCCGGCAGATTCCGAACCGGCCGCACGGCGGCGTACAGGTTCAGCTTCTTTCGCAATTGTACGTTGACGGAGGAGAAGCCCTTTCCGACGGGGGTCGTGCAGGGGCCTTTCAGGGCGACGCCGTGCTCGCGTATGGCCTCGAGCGTGTGTTCGGGCATCACGTCCGGGCCCGTGTCCAGGGCCGTCATGCCGGCCCGGCGTTCGATCCATTGCAGTTCGGCGCCGGCCCGGTCCAGCACGCGCCGGACCGCCGCGGTCACTTCAGGGCCGATTCCATCGCCCGGTATACAGACAATTTTCATAATTCATTCTTTGCGGATTGTTTTCGCGATCGGTTCTGATATGGTCGAAATCCCCAGCATCCTTGCCGCGTCCGGCGTATCCGGACGGGTAAACATATAGTCGATGAAACAGCCGTTTACAAAGAAAATGCTGATGGATTGGGCCGGCGCCCGCGTCTTGCGCGAGGCGCAGTCGCTGTTCGACCAGGGGTACGTGCAGGAGGTGGTGGTGGAACCGCCTTTCGTGCGTGGTTCGATTGCGCGCGGCAATCGACCGCTCAAGTCGGGCATCAAGATCCAGTCGGACGGCCACGCGGAGAATCTCTGCCCGTGTTACGACAGTACCGAGCGGGGCATCGTGTGCGTGCACGCGATCGCGCTGTGCCTGGCGGCCCTCGAGCAGGCCAACGATCCGGACCGCGAAGACAAACTGCGGGAGGAGACGCGCCGCGCGGCGCGACAGGCCTCGCTGGCCGAGGCGGCGTATATCCAGCGCGTGCCGCCCGACACGCCGGGCTCCACGCCGGCGTCGCTCGTCCTGTCGCTTGAGCGCGGATGGCGGGAGCACGGCTTGTCCGGCCGCATCCCGATCCGGGTCCGGGCGGAGTATCACGGACGGCAGGTGCCGGTGGATGAAATGCCGACGGACGTGCCGTTCTCCTTCTCGCCGAAAGACGATTCCATTCTCTACGTGCTCGAGGATATCTCCGAGGGACCGGCCCGCGGCCGCCTCGAATTGCTTCCGGCGGACTTCATCAATCTCCTCTCCATTTCGACGGGACGGCACCTGTACGAGGAAGACAGCGTATCCGCGTTGACCGTCAATGCGGCGCGCATGAACTCTGTTTTACGCGTGGACCTGGACCGGGAAAACGGGGAACTGCTGTTGAGCCTGCACTCGGAATTGCCGTTCATGAAACCGGGCGAATTTCCCGTATACATCATTTCGAGAAAGGCCGGGTGGGTTTACGGCGCGGGACATTTCTGGCCGCTCGAGCGGATTCTGCCCGAGCCGCTTCACCCGATTTACGATCAGCCGATCCATATCGAGCGCGGATCCGCGCCGCGATTCCTCCAGGTGGAACTTCCGGTCTTGCAGAAACTGATCGCCATTGAGACCGATATTTCCATTGACCTGTTTACCATCGAGCCGGGTACGCCGACTTTCCGCCTGCGGATCAAGGGCAGTCCGGCCTCGCTGGCGGCCACGCTGTACGCCGACTATGACGGGGTCGTTCTGATCGCGGGAAAATCGGATCCGGCCGGCCATTTTGCTCATCCCGATCCCTCGGATTTGATGCGCTATACGGTGCGCAATCCCGAGGAGGAACATCGGGCGCTGGCCCGGCTGAACATGACCGGCCTCGAGGGGGATGTCGGCGACAAGTTCAAGCCCATTGTGGGCAACCGCCAGGTGCTTAACTTCCTGGGCAGTCACGTGCCGGCGCTGAAGCGCCTGGGCTGGCGGGTCGAATTGCAGGGGCGGGTATCCTCCTTCATGGACGACGTGGATTACGCCGCGCCGGTCGTCCAGGTGGCCGATGCGTCGTCCGGCTGGTTCGAAGTGGGCTTTCAGTTCGAGGACCGGCAGGGGGCGAGTCTGTCGGTTTCGGATATCCAGCGGGCGATCCGTCGGGGCGATTCCTACATTGAGCGCGACGGCCGGGTCGTTCTGTTCGATGCGGACGCCATCCAGTCCATGACGGATGTGTTTCGCGATTGCCGGTTCGAGGAGGGAAGCGCGCCGGGCCATTTCCGGCTGGCCGACGTCTACTCCGCGTATGTCAAATCTTCACTGGACGCGATGGACGGTATCGATGTGGAGGCGGCGCCGGAATGGCGCGCGCGGGCCGAGCAACACAACCGGCTTACCGAGATCGAGCCGATCCGACTCCCCAAGACGCTTGACCAGACGCTCCGGTCCTACCAGAAGGAGGGCGTGCACTGGCTGCGGTTCCTGGAGGCCAACCGGTTCAGCGGCATTCTGGCCGATGAGATGGGTCTCGGCAAGACGCTACAGACGCTGGTCTGGATCTATCTCGAGCGTCAGGCCAGCGAGTACCGGGACAAGCCGGCCCTGATCATCTGTCCGACCAGTCTGGTGGGCAACTGGGCGGAGGAGGCGTCGCGGTTTGTACCCGACTTGAAGGTGACCGAGATCACCGGAACGGATCGCCACGGTCGCTGGGCGGAGATCGACACATCCGATATCGTGATCACGTCCTATGCGCTGTTGCGCCGTGACATCAATCGCTATGTCGAGCACGAGTTCTCGGCCGTGGTCCTTGACGAGGCCCAGCACATCAAGAACCGATCCACACAGAACGCCGTGGCCGCCAAGCGGCTCAAGGCGGGGCATCGCCTCGTGTTGACCGGCACACCCATCGAGAACAGCGTCTCCGATCTCTGGTCGATCATGGACTTTCTCATGCCGGGCTATCTGGGCACGCACGATTCGTTCAAGAAGAATTACGAATCGCCCATCGGGCAGGGCGGCCCGTATGGCGAGGCCGCCCAGCGCAAACTGCGGCGCAAACTGCATCCTTTTCTGCTGCGCCGGCTCAAGACCGAGGTCGCGCGCGATCTGCCGCCGCGTATCGAGCGCCTGGCATCCTGCGCGCTCAGCCGGGATCAACAGATGGTGTACAAGGAATATCTCAACGCGTCGCGTCGCAAGATCTCGGACCTGGTCTCCAGGCAGGGGTTCAACCGTTCACGCATGGAAATCCTGAAAACGTTACTGCGCCTGCGCCAAGTCTGCTGTCATCTGGACCTGCTGAAGCTTCCGGACCTCAAGAGCAAATTCCCGTCGGAAAAGATGAATCTCCTGATGGAGTTGCTGGATGAGGCGATGGACGCGGGGCACCGCGTGCTCATCTTCAGTCAGTTCACCACCATGCTGAAGATACTGGCCAAGGAATTGACGGAGAACGACACGCGGTATTGTTACCTGGACGGCTCGACGGCGGACCGTATGGCGGTTGTGCATGA
>CAYRPR010000091.1:0-4523 GCA_964425945.1 uncultured Verrucomicrobiota bacterium
CAGACGGGATATCGACCGGGCGAGTAGCCATAACCTGGGATTGACGTGTCAGACTTGCATCCTTGACCCATTTCATTGCCTTCCTATAACCCTTATCATTCATTTCGCGCGGTTACATTGTGCTGATCCCGCTGGCCGGGGTAATGTGGGGCCCACCGGGGGCGCTGGGCTGTCTGGCGGCGAGCCTCGCCGGCGATGCGTTCGGCGGCATGTGGGGCGGCCTGACCCCGTACCGCGCCGCCGGCCACTTCCTCTTTGCGATGACCGCCCACAAGCTCTGGGAACTGCACGCGCTCTGGTCGATCGAACATGCGCGGCCCCATCCGCGCTGGGCCTCCGCCCTGCGCTTCCTGTTGATCGTCTGGCCCGGGTGCTTTGTGGATGCCGTATGGCCGGCGCTGGGCGCCGACCGGGCCGACCTGTATCCGTTTCCGTATTTTGCGACCATACTACTGCTGAACCATCTGGTGTTCGTGACCGTGTTGGGACCGGCGCTGTACCGGATCGCGTCGCGCGAGTTGATCCCGTGGCTGGGCAGTTGGCGGGATGTGATGCGGCGCAAACCTCAATGGAGCCGGTGGACCGGGGTCGGTCCGATGCTGGTGCTGATCGGCGCCATGGGCGCCTGGCTGGTGGGCGTAAGCGGCTCGGCCCGGGCGGGGATCGCGGTGTTCGACTCGCATATTATCGGTACCGGCGCCCCGCGCGGCGTCATCGCCGCCGTGATGGCCTTCCTCATTCTGCAAGTGGCCGGGATTTTCTGGCCGTGGCAATCGCGGTGGAAAGTCGATAAAGAACACGTCGGCGAGCAGGCGAGCGAACAACGAGAGGAATCCTAGCGCGGGACGTACGCCATGGGGCATTTCTGGCAATGACGAAAAGACCGACGATCGTTGAATTTTTCGTCATGATTCGGACGGCTGAAGCCGGGCCCGAACCCATCCCCGCTTGCCTCGACCGGCGGAACCTGTTAAGGAACAGCGGAATTTCCTGAATCAACCATTAACTCCAACCAAGGAGAACATCATCATGGCAGCAAGATCATTAGTTGGTAACATGCTGATCGCCCAGAGCGGCGGGCCGACCGTCGTCATCAACCAGAGTCTGATCGGCGCGGTCGAAGAGGCGAAAAAGAAGAAACAGATCAAGAGAATCTACGGCTCCCTGCACGGCATCGCGGGGATACTGAAAGAGAGCTTCATCGATCTCGGGCGGGAAACCAGGGCCACGCTGGAAGCCGTCGCGAATACTCCGTCGTCTGCGCTCGGGTCCGTGCGCAAGAAACCCACACCCGAAGATTGCGTCAAGATCTTCGCGGTGCTGAAGAAGTACAGCGTGCGCTACTTCTTCTATGTCGGCGGCAACGATTCCGCCGAGACCACGCACATCATCAATGAGGAGGCGCGGAAGGCCGATTACGAGTTCCGCTGTTTCCACATCTGCAAGACCATCGACAATGACCTGCGCCAGAACGATCACACGCCGGGCTTCGGCAGCGGCGGTAAGTTTGTCGCGCAGGCGTTCATGGGCGATAACCTCGACAACCGCGCCTTGCCGGGCGTGAAGATCAATGTCGTGATGGGGCGTCATGCCGGGTTCCTGACCGCGGCCTCCGCACTGGCCCGCGTGTACCCGGACGACGGGCCGCACCTGATTTATCTGCCCGAACGTCCATTCTCGCTGGTCCGGTTCACGCAGGACGTCCAGCGCGTGTATAAGAAGTACGGCCGGTGCGTCGTGGCTGTTTCCGAGGGGATCGCCGACGCGAAGGGCAAACCGATCGCGAGCCTGTTCATCAAGGAAGTGGACGCGCACGGGAATGTGCAGCTGAGCGGATCGGGCGCGTTGGGCGATCTGCTGGCCAACGAGATTAAGAAACGCACGCCCATTACGCGGGTGCGCGCTGACACGCTGGGTTATCTCCAGCGCTCGTTCCCCGGCGTGGTATCCGAAGCCGACGCGCGCGAAGCACGCGAGGTGGGCCGGAACGCCGTGCGGTATGCGACCGGCGCCTGGAAGAACGGCAGCGTGGCCATTGTGCGCAAGCCGGGCAAGAAGTATCGCGTCGAGTTCAAGCGCGTTCCGCTGAAGAGCGTCGCGAAGGAAACGCGGCACATGCCGCCGAATTTCATCAACAAGGCCGGCAACGATGTCACGCGGGCGTTCATCGAGTACGCCCACCCGATTATCGGTGATCTGCCCGAGATCGGCCGGTTCAAGGGGTATCCGGTCAAGAAGATCCGGTAGAAACGAATGCCGGGGGAAAGCGGTGTCGCGTCCAGACCCCGACCGCGCGGGTGTCGGGGGGTCGGGCCTTGCCACCGCACTCCATATCATGCGATTGGTTGTATGGAATGCGGCGGCAGAGCGTAGCGGCGACGCCGCTTTCTATTCGCGGTGACTGTGTCGCTTGAATATACGGCTTGCTGTATCGTCTAATCCATCATCATGAAGACGTGGCCATTCATCCTTGCCCTCACCGTGTCATTGCTCGCGCTCGCGCACGGTCAGAACCGCGCGCCAGCGCTCTACCCCGACGGCGAGGAACTGATGGAGATGTTGCGCGCGAACCTCCCGGGCGCCCCGCTGAAGATCGCCGCCGAACTGCGCGTGCAGAATACGCGCGGCGATATCACCCGCATCCTGCTGGCGGATATCGTCGTGGATTGGGGGGCGCCGGAGCCTGCGGCGGAATACCTGATCCGCGACCGGTTCGGCTCCAACCGGGAGCGGCTGAAGATCGCATGGAGTCTCGACGGCCGTCCGTCATACGACTATTTCAGGGGCGACGATGTGGAGCCGGCGCCGATGCCACGCCTCGATACTCCGCTGGACGGGCTGGAGATAACCTGGACGGATCTTTCCTTGTCGTTTCTCTGGTGGCCCGGCGCGAAGACGGTCGGAACCGATCGCAAACGCGGCCGGTTCTGTTACATCGTCGAGATCCCGGCGCCGGAGGATCAGCCGGGCGAATATGCCGGTGTGCGTCTGTGGGTCGATCCGGAAACCAGTCTGCTGTTGCAGGCCGACGCACTGGCCGGCCCGGACCGGCTTGCGCGGCGCCTGCAGGTCAAGAGCCTGAAGAAGATCGACGACGTCTGGATGGTGCAGAACCTGGATATCTACAGCTATCCCTCGCGGCTCAAAACCACCCTGCGCGTGCGCAAACTCGAAACCCTCGACGGCACGATCCTGGATGAGAACGCGGATTGATCGCGCCTGCCACCGCCAAGCTGGGGGACAGAGAAAAATGACCACAGATTCTCCGTCCCTGCGAGTGGGACAGAGCGTGGAGGGACGGAGAAATAGTGGCGATGAACGGCAATGAGAGAGTTGCTGATGCCGAGTGGGGGTGGGTCAGGCGTGTTAAGGTGCCACGAGACACGCTATCAGAAGCGGCAGGTGGCGATTGAGCCAAGCCGTCGGCCGGTAATCATCCCCTCGGGCGCCGAATTTCGAGATTCAGGCACACCCCGGGATAGACATCGAAGACCGGTCATGCTGTGCCGATGAAAGAGCCCGGATTCGATCAGCCCGACGCGGCGGATTGTACCCGCCTCCAAGCATACAAGGTGCCGGAATCACCGGAATAGGCCAGCCGGTGGCGAGCCACTTCATTCTCCGGCCGGTACCTCCGCATCAGGGTC
The DNA here is from genome assembly GCA_964425945.1 of uncultured Verrucomicrobiota bacterium. Taxonomy (GTDB): domain Bacteria; phylum Verrucomicrobiota; class Kiritimatiellia; order SLAD01; family SLAD01; genus CAYRPR01. The sequence continues at coordinate 3,648 of CAYRPR010000091.1, forward strand.
CGTACAAACAGCTCCGATCCAATCACCAGTCCGCGCGTCCAATGACGAACCCGTCGCTGGACCGTAAGACTGAATCCTGTCTCAGCCCGGTCATGTCCCGCCTTTTCGGCCAATATCTCGCCCATTCGCCGGCGAATATCGTCCAAAGTCCCCCAGCCGAACCGGGCTCTCATCAATGGTAGCGCGACCTCCATCAGGTTGCCCGTAAAAGGATGCCACCCCCTCTGGCACCATGCCCCATAGGAGCAGAATCGGTAGTCGGCTGCATCCTTGACCATGCCGGCCCGCACAGGATTGTTCTCGATGTAGTTCCAGCAAGCCCACACCGCGGTTCCATCTCCGAGGATGGTGCTCTGGAAGCGGTCGGCCCACAGCGGACCGCGGCGACGTACGGGTCGGGACCGGTTGTACCATGCGGTATAGAGATGCTGGAGATGGCGCATGAACCAGGATACATCCCGGCATCGGGCCTGCCAGACCTGGCAGGCGATGGAATCGGGGCGCAGAAAGCGTTTGCCATAATGGACTCGCGTGAAGCGGCGGCAGGTTTCCTCAGGATCGGGAGGTTGGGCGGGCACGTGAAGGAGGAGATGGAAATGATTGGACATGACTTGGTAGGCGACGACGCGGACAGAGTATAGACGACTGACCCGCTTGAGAATCCGAGTGAATTGCTCCTTGTCGGCGTCGGCAAAGGGCCGGTCTTGGGAGGTCCCGGCCGTACGGTTGTAGCAGTGGTGCCACGTATCGTGTTGGTCGATCTTGATTCTGGGTTGTCTCACGGCTCATTCCTTTCCGGGGATAGATGTCATCCGACACCCTGTAAAGAAATGAGCGCAGACGATTTCCGACAAAAAATGCGAAATTCGGCAACTA